>NZ_DALYOQ010000001.1:0-227860 GCF_031974595.1 Pantoea sp. CTOTU46764
TCATAGCACCCGGAGGAGAATGATCGAGATATAAGGGTCGCCATTTATGGCGACCTCTACTCACTTCTGCAACAACTCATGAATTAACTTCATCGCCTGCTGCACTTCATCCTGCGTCAGCGGACCATCTTTGACGTAACGCACATGTGCGGTGTTATCCAGCACCACAATCGCCGATCCCCCTTTCTCCAGTTGCCATGCCTGACGCGCGCTGCCGTTGCTATCGACGATAAACTGCGACCACGGATACTGCTGTTTATTGCTCTCAATGCTGCTGCGCACAAACATGCCGGTACCAGGAATCGCATCGTCGGTATTGACGATAGTGGTGGTTTGATAACGATCGTGCGGCAGATGCGCGGCTTTGATGGCTTCAATCAACGCAGCGTTCTGCTCTTTAGCCGAAGAGCGGCCGGCAATGTGCAGGATGACGCGAACTTTTCCGCTCAGCTGCGCGCTATTCCAGGATTTGTAGCTAAACTTATCTTCATCTTGTTGATAAACCAGCTCTCCTTTGTCGTTAACGCCAACAGCGGGCACGCGTTCACCCAGTTTGAATGCATGTGCCGAAGCCAGGCCAGGCAGCAGCAGCGCCAGTGCTATCACAGTGTGTCTCAAATGCATTTATCAAACTCCTTGGTGATCCGACCAGTTATTCATGTTTCTGCAATATTAGGCATGGATGATGCGTCTGTCGCAATGAGTTAACAGGTTTGCAACCTATGCCACAATTCCATAATGAGTGAAGGTTTATACTGGGTTTCGTGAGGCTGATAACAGAGTATTCTGTAATGATGTGTCAATTCAGTAAATAATTCACCTTTTCGGAACATGGGTAAGAAAGGATGCTCTATAGTTATGCTTGATTTGCGCTTCATGGGTTCGTACCAAATTTGGTCACGACGGAGCGTATTAAACATTTTCAGGAGTTAAACAGCATGAAGATCTTCCAGCGCTATAATCCGCTGCAAATTGCGAAATATGTAAAAACGCTATTTAGAGGAAGGTTGTACATCAAGGATGTGGGCGCGTTCGAGTTTGATAAGGGCAAAGTGATGTTGCCGCGTGTCAAAGATAAACAGCATCTCAGCGTGATGTCAGAAATCAATCGCCAGGTGTTGCGGCTGCAAGCCGAGTACAACTAAGTAAGCATAAGAAAGGGCGCCGATGGCGCCCTCAGTTTTTTGTGCGGTTGTTAGCTTGATCGCCATGAATGGCGACCCTACGATGACTCTGCTTCATCCAGCGCATTCTTGGTCACATTCAGCATCGGCGGACGCTCATCAATACGCGTAACCAGCAACTGGTCGATGCGGTAGCTATCAATATCTACCACTTCAAACTTGTAACCGGAAAACTTCACAAAGTCGGTACGCTTCGGAATCTTGCGCAGCATGTACATCATGAAGCCGCCGATGGTTTCGTAATTGCCAGACTGCGGGAAATCATCGATATCCAGCACGCGCATCACGTCATCAATTGGCGTGCCGCCCTCTACCAACCATGAGTTCTCATCACGCGCGACAATCTGCTCTTCCTGACCCTGGCCCACCAAATCGCCCATCAGCGTGGTCATCACGTCATTTAGGGTAATGATGCCGACCACCAACGCGTATTCATTCATGATCACCGCGAAGTCTTCACCGGCGGTTTTGAAGCTTTCCAGCGCTTCAGAGAGCGTCAGCGTATCCGGCACGATCAGCGCAGAACGAATATTCACACCGCTGTTCAGCGTCAGGCTTTGGTTGCCGAGTACGCGCAGCAGCAGCTCTTTGGAATCGACATAGCCCACGATGTGGTCGATATCGCCATCGCAGACAATGAATTTGGAGTGCGGATGCTGAGCGATTTTGGTTTTCAGCGTGGTTTCATCTTCGTGTAAATCGAACCACACCACGTTCTCGCGCGAGGTCATCGATGACGGCACGGTACGCGATTCCAGCTCAAACACGTTCTCAATCAGCTCATGTTCCTGCTTACGCAGCACACCCGCCAGCGCACCGGCTTCTACCACCGCATAAATATCGTCGGAGGTGATGTCGTCTTTCCGCACCATCGGCAGTTTGAACAGGCGGAAGAAGACGTTCGCCAGGCCGTTGAACAGCCACACCAGCGGACGCAGCACCACTAAGCAGAAGCGCATCGGGTTGATGATGCGCAGCGCCACCGCTTCCGGGGCAATCATGCCGACGCGCTTTGGTGTCAGGTCAGCAAACAAAATGAACAGGCTGGTCACAATAGTGAAGGAGCAGATAAAGCTGAGCTGTTCAGCCAATTCGGGTGCCATGAAGCGGCTGAATAGGCTATTAAAGGCGGGCGAGAAGGCGGCATCGCCGACGATACCGCCGAGGATGGCGACGGCATTCAGGCCAATCTGCACCACGGTGAAGAACATGCCAGGTTGTTCCTGCATCTTCAGCACGCGCTGGGCATTGATGTTGCCTTCGTCAGCCAGCAACTTCAGCTTGATCTTACGGGCGGCTGCCAGCGAGATCTCCGAAAGGGAAAAAAATGAACTGATGACGATCAGTAAAAGAATGACAAGCAAGCTATCGAGCATAAAAGATCCGTTGGGTTAATCACTTGTCATTTTTGGCCTGGGCAGCGCGGGAGTGGGCGTACATCCGGTACTTGCCAGTCAAACAGGCTATCCGTGCCAAAAATGTCTGCGCCATATCGACAAGATAAGGTTAACGTCGGGGCAGAAAAAGGTGCAGGCGAGGCCTGCTGGTCGCTGATTATAGCAGCAGCGCTTATCATGCCGCTATAGGGGCATGATAAGCGCTCGGATTAATCCGAGTGAACAGCTCTAATTAGCAGAAGCGCCGCTTGGTTGTTGTATCGTTTATGCCATTTACCGACAATAGGTCACAATTTGGCTTAGTCGCTGGGTTTACGCCGATAGGCAGAAAAAAGGCGGCTATGCTGATGGGTACACGCGCGGTGGTGATACCCTTCCAGAGAATAAACGCCCCTGCGGAATAGGGGCCGGCATTATTAACAGGAGTACGTGTGCCACGATTTCATATTTATTGTTTGGCCAGCCTGTTGCTTGCTGCACCTGCCGTTGAGGCAGCCAAAGTGCGCTTGCAACTGGACGGTCTTAGCGGGGATTTACAGAAGAACGTCAGGGCACGCTTGTCCACTATCGGCAGTGACGAAGTGTCGAACGACGGCCGCTTCCGCGCGCGTGTTGCAGAGGCGATCAAAGAAGGCCTGCGTGCGCTCGGTTATTACGAACCTGAGATCGATTTCGAATCGCGCCCGGCACCGCCACAAGGTGGCCGCCCGGTATTGATCGCGCACGTTAAGCCTGGCGAACCGGTCAAGATCGGCGGCAGCACCATTGTGATTGAAGGTGAAGCCCGCACCGACAAGGATTATCAAGCCTGGGTCAAACAGGGCACGCCGAAAGTCGGTACGCAGCTCAATCACGGCGACTACGACAAATTTAAGAATGGCTTCTCCAGCCTGGCATTGCGTAATGGTTACTTCGACGGTGACTTTAAGCAAAGCCAGCTTGGCGTATCAGTCGAACGGCGCGAAGCCTTCTGGGACATCAATTACGACAGCGGCCCCCGTTACCGTTTCGGCGATGTGAGTTTCCAGGGTTCGCAAATTGACGAAGCCTATCTGCATAATCTGGTACCGTTCAAAAAGGGCGATCACTATAGCTCGCGCGATCTGGCGGAACTCAACCGCCGTTTATCGGCCACCGGCTGGTTCAACTCGGTGGTGGTTGCGCCTGAATTTGATAAAGGCCGTCAAACCAAAGTGCTGCCGCTGAATGCGGTGGTATCGCCACGCGTGGAAAACACCATTGAAACCGGCGTTGGTTACTCCACCGATGTCGGGCCGCGCATTAAAGGCACGTGGAAAAAACCGTGGATCAACAGCAGCGGCCACAGCCTGGCCGCCAGCGCCTACGTCTCTGCGCCGGAGCAGCAGCTCGATCTCAGCTACAAAGTCCCGCTGCTGAAAAGTCCGCTCGAGCAGTATTACACCTTCTCTGGCGGCGTAAAGCGCACCGATCTCAACGACACCAAAGCCGATACCACCACGCTGGCGATGTCGCGTAACTGGGACAGCAGCAGCGGCTGGCAGAAAGCAATTAACCTACGCTGGAGCCTCGATCACTTTACCCAGGCCAGCGTCACCAACACCACCATGCTGCTCTATCCGGGCGTCAGCCTCAACCGCACCCGTTCGCGCGGCGGTTTGATGCCGACGTGGGGCGATTCGCAGCGTTACTCGGTCGACGTGTCGGATACCACATGGGGTTCGGACGTTGATTTCGTCATCCTGCAGGCGCAAAACGTCTGGATTCGCACGCTCGCCGATAAGCATCGCTTTGTGGCGCGCGGCAATGTTGGCTGGATCGAAACCAACGACTTCGACAAAGTGCCGCCGGATCTGCGCTTCTTCGCCGGTGGCGACCGCAGTATTCGCGGTTACAAATACAAAGACGTATCGCCACGTGATGACAATGGCAAGCTGACCGGCGCCTCAAAAATGGCCACCGGCTCACTTGAATATCAATACAACGTGACCGGCAAATGGTGGGGCGCGGTGTTCGTCGATTCCGGTGAAGCGGTCAACGACATCAAGCAGAGTAACCTGAAAACCGGCGCCGGCTTCGGCGTGCGCTGGTCATCTCCGGTAGGGCCGATCAAGTTTGATATCGCGCGGCCAATTGGTGACGACAAGGAGCATGGATTGCAATTTTATGTAGGATTGGGGCCTGAACTATGAAGCTGTGGAAAAAGGTCCTGATTGGCATCGGTATTTTTCTGGTGCTGCTGTTTGGCAGCATCGCGTTTCTGGTGGGCACCACGCCGGGTTTGCATCTGCTGCTGAAAGGCGCCGATCGTTGGGTGCCAGGTTTGTCGATCAAACAGGTTGAAGGTGGCTGGCGCGACCTGACGCTCAGCGGCGTGAAGTATGAAATGCCGGGCGTCAGCGTGGATGCCGGACGTTTCCATCTGGCGCTGAATCTCAACTGCCTGCTGCATTCGTCGGTGTGTGTGAATGACATCGCGCTGCAGGATGTCAGCGTGGTGGTGGATAGCAAAAAAATGGCGCCGGCCAGCGCACCGCCGCCGGAAGAGCAGAGCGGCAGCACCAATCTCAGCACGCCGTATCCGATTACGCTGAGCAAAGTCGGCCTGCATAACATCAACGTTAAAGTTGATGACACGGCGATTTCCCTGCTCGATTTCACTACTGGCCTGCAGTGGCAGGATCGCGCGCTGACGCTGACGCCAACCCATATCCAAAGCCTGCTGATTGCGCTGCCAAAAGCGGCCAAAGTGGTTGATGAGCAAGTGGTGCAGCCAAAAGTGCAGCAGCCGCAGCCGGATGAAAAGCCGCTGGGTGAAACGCTGCAGGCGATGTTCGCCAAGCCGCTGTTACCAGACATGCCAGACTTCCAGCTGCCGCTGGATATCACCGTGCAGGAACTGCTGGGTGAACAGCTGCGTATTACCGGCGATACCGACGTATCGATTACGCGTCTGTTGTTAAAAGCCAAAACCGCCGATCGTCATCTGCAGCTGGAAACCTTCGATGTCGATTCGCCGCAAGGGCAGCTGAACGCCAGCGGTGAAGCGACGTTGGCCGATAACTGGCCGGTGAATTTCGCGCTGAACGGCACGCTCAATCTCGACCCGATCAAGGGCGAGACGATCAAAATGAACCTTGCGGGCGCGATGCGTGACGAGTTGAAGCTCGGGCTGAATCTTTCCGGTCCGGTGCGTGCGCAGCTGGATGCGACCACGCAACTTGCGGTCGCCGGTTTGCCGCTGGCGCTGAAACTCACCAGCCCGCAGCTGCGCTGGCCGCTCACCGGCGCGGTGCAGTATCAGGCGGATAATCTCGATTATCAGTTCAAAGGCAAAGCCACCGATTACGTGATGTCGCTGCGCACCGCAGTGAAAGGCGAAGGCGTGCCGCCCGCGACCATTGCGCTGGACGGCAAAGGCAACGAGCAGCAGTTCAAGCTCGATAAGCTGCGCGTGGCGGCGCTGCAGGGCAATATCGATCTGACGGCGCTGGTGGACTGGAGCAAAGCCATCAGCTGGCGCAGCGAATTGACGCTGTCCGGCATCAACACCGCCAAACAGTACCCGGATTGGCCAGCGAAGCTGGATGGCAAAATTGCCACGCGCGGCAGCCTGTACGGCGGAACATGGCAGCTCAGCGTGCCGCAGCTGGAGCTGAAAGGGAACGTCAAACAGAACGCGGTGAGCGCCAAAGGTACCTTGAGTGGCAACAGCTACAACCAGTGGAAAGTGCCCGGCCTGAACATTGCGCTGGGCCGTAACCATCTGGACGTGAAGGGCGAGCTCGGCGACACGCTTAACCTCGATGCCAACATTGAAGCGCCAAATCTGGATAACGCGCTGCCGGGTCTGGGCGGCGTCGCCAAAGGCACCATCAAAGCGCGCGGCACCTTGCAGGCGCCGCAGCTGCTGGCCGATCTCACCGCTACCGGTTTGCGCTGGCAGCAGCTGCAAATCCGTCGCGTGGCGTTACAGGGCGATGTGAAATCCAGCGATCAGATCGCCGGTAAGCTGCAACTGCGTGTGGAACAATTGCAGCAGGACGCGCTGAAAGTGAATCTGCTGACGCTGAACGCCGACGGCAACGAAAAGCAGCATCAACTGAAGCTCGAAGTGCAGGGCAAACCGGTTTCCGGTCAATTGGCGCTGAACGGCAGCTTTGATCGCAAAACGGAGCGCTGGCAAGGCAATCTCAACAACACGCGTTTCGACACGCCAGTGGGCGAATGGCGCCTGACGCGCGCGATGGCAATTGATTACCTCAACAGCAAGCAAAGCGCCACCATTGGGCCGCACTGCTGGCAGAACCCGAACGCGCAGCTGTGCGTACCGGAACCGATTGAAGCCGGTGCCAGCGGACATGCGCATGTGGTGCTCAATCGCTTCGATCTGGCGATGATCAAACCGTTCCTCACCGATGCCACCAAACTCAACGGCGTATTCAGCGGAGATGCGCGCGTCAACTGGACCGCCGACGGCGCGCTGCCAACCGGCACCGTCGCGCTGAAAGGCAGCGGCGTGAAAGTGGAGCAGGACGTGCAGGGCAACACCTTGCCGATCGCCTTCGATACGCTGAACCTGAATGCCGCGCTGCGTAACGGTCGCGCCCAGCTTGATTGGCTGATCCATATCGTCAACAACGGCCAGCTGAGCGGCAATGTGCAGATCGCCGATCCGGAGAACCGTCGTCAGCTGTCGGGCAACATCGGCATCAGCAATATTTCGCTGGCGATGCTGAATCCGGCGCTGATGCAGGGCGAGAAAATCAAAGGCAATCTGAACAGCAATCTGCGCCTTGGCGGCACGCTGCAGCAGCCGCAGGTGTTTGGTCAGTTGGGGCTGAGCGATGTGGATGTCGATGGCAGCTTTATGCCGGTCGATCTCACCGCCGCCAATCTCAACATGGTGTTCAACGGCATGAGTTCAACGCTCAACGGCATGATTCAGACGGCGCAGGGCAATCTTAACCTGAGCGGTAACGCCGACTGGAGCCAGCTGGATAACTGGCGCGCGCGCGTGGCGGCGCAAGGCAGCCGTATCCGCGTCACCGTGCCGCCGATGGTGCGCATGGATGTCTCGCCGGATCTGGTGTTTGAGGCCACGCCAGCCGCATTCAGCCTCGACGGCAGAGTGGATATTCCGTGGGCACGCATTACCGTGCAGGAAGTGCCGGAAAGCGCCACCGGCGTCTCTTCTGATGAGGTGATGCTGGATCAAAATCTCAAACCGATTAAGCCGAAAACCGCCGCGATTCCGATCAACAGCAATCTGGTGATCCACGTCGGCAATGATGTACGGCTCTCGGCGTTTGGCCTGAAAGCCAAGCTGAATGGCGATCTCAAACTGGTGCAGGATAAAAATGGCTTAGGCTTAAACGGCCAGATCAATATCCCATCCGGCCGCTTCCATGCGTATGGTCAGGATTTGGTGGTGCGTAAAGGTGAGCTGCAGTTCGCTGGGCCGCCAGATCAGCCTTACGTCAATCTCGAGGCGATCCGTAATCCAGAGGCCACCGAAGATGATGTCACCGCCGGATTACGGGTAACCGGGCTGGCGGATGAGCCGAAAGTGGAAGTGTTCTCCGATCCGGCGATGTCGCAGCAGGAAGCGCTTTCTTACCTGTTACGCGGCCAGGGACTCAACAGCGATGGCGACAGCAACGCATTAACTTCCGCGCTTGTTGGATTGGGGGTTGCGCAAAGTGGTCAGGTTGTGGGTAAAATCGGCGAGACCTTCGGTGTCAGTAATCTCGCGGTTGATACCGCTGGCGTAGGCGATAGCCAGCAGGTGCAGGTGAGTGGTTACGTGTTGCCGGGTCTACAAGTAAAATACGGTGTTGGCATATTTGATTCACTGGCGACCTTAACCTTGCGTTATCGCCTGATGCCCAAACTCTATTTAGAAGCCGTGTCGGGTCTCGATCAGGCACTGGATTTGCTCTATCAGTTTGAGTTTTAGCAATGCGAATAATTGTCTATGGCAGTTTACGGCGCAAACAGGGAAACAGTCATTGGATGACGAATGCGCAGTGGCTCGGCGACCATCAGATTGTGGGGTTTGATCTCTACAATCTGGGTCACTATCCGGGCGTGGTGGAAGGAGAAGGCAGCGTCTATTGCGAGGTGTATCGCATTGACGCCAGCACGCTCGGCGAACTTGATGCCTTGCGCACCAAAAATGGCGAATACAAACGCCAGCTTATTCAGACGCCTTACGGCAGTGCCTGGCTGTATGTCTATCAGCGCTCAGTCGCGGGTCGCACGCATATCGCGAGCGGTGACTGGTTAAGGCGAGATGGCGAAACAGAGGCATAAATAAAAACACCGTCCATTGGACGGTGTTTTTTTATGCATGGCAGAAAGAGGCTTATTTCTTCTGCGCGCGCTCGTAAGAGGCGATGATTTCAGCTTTGGCCGCTTCTGCGTTGTCCCAGCCGTCAACCTTCACCCATTTGCCTTTTTCCAGATCTTTGTAGTGCTCGAAGAAGTGGGTGATCTGTGCTTTCAGCAGTTCTGGCAGGTCGTTCACATCTTTGATGTGATCGTACTCTTTGCTCAGCTTGGTGTGCGGAACCGCAACCAGTTTGGCATCTTCGCCAGACTCGTCGGTCATTTTCAGCACGCCAACGGGACGGCAGCGAATCACTGAGCCCGGCACCAGCGGATACGGGGTTGGCACCAGCACGTCAACCGGATCACCATCCAGAGACAGCGTGTGGTTGATGTAACCGTAGTTGCACGGATAGAACATGGCGGTAGACATGAAACGGTCTACAAACAGGGCGCCAGACTCTTTGTCGACTTCATATTTGATCGGATCGGCATTAGCCGGGATCTCAATGACAACGTAGATATCTTCTGGCAACTCTTTACCTGCAGGCACCTGGTTCAAACTCATCTGGCTTTCCTTCATTAGTCATATGTTGAGTGACGGCTATTATAGCCAACTGACTCTGAAAGTATGCCCCCTTTTTGGCGTTTCGGAATGCTCCAAGGCGCTACTTCGCGGTGACAAACAGCGAGACGATCCCCGCAGCAATCAGTGGTCCGACCGGCACACCACGGAAGAAGGCCACGCCAATCACCGTACCAATCAACAGCCCACCAATCACCGACGGCTGCACGCTCATAAAGTTCACGCCGCGCCCGCCCAGCCAGGCGACAAAAACGCCCACCACAATCGCGATAATCGATTGCCAATTGGCGAACGATTTCAACAGCGAAGAAGCAGGCAGCGTGCCGCTGGCCAGCGGCGCCATCACCGCAACGGTGAGGATGATGATGCCAATCTGAATGCCCTGTTTTTCCACATAGGGAAAGAATTGCGACAGCGGAGTGAGCTTAATCGCCAGCAGGATCAGAATCGAAATGGTAACGGCGCTGTTATGAACGAAATAGCTGAGGACGGCGAGGCAAACAAGAATGATGGTGGAGGCATAAGCAGCCATGGTTTCTCCCTGCAGATGAATGGGCGCGCTGGCCGATGCCAGCGCTAAGCGTATTAAACGCTTACATTAATCAACAATCGTCGGGGTTGGCGCAACTGCCTTTATTAATTGATTGCAACATCAGCGCCTGATTGCGCACCAGACTCACGCCCTGCGCACCAACCGACAGCGCGGCCATCGTGCCCTGACTGCTAACAAAATAGCTGCGGCTGGCATCCAGCCAGCTGTCGCGATACGTCAGCCACGCGCGCTGGGCGTTGCGCAATTTGTCTTTAGGCGCGCCGGTTAATTTTTTCATCGCTTGGGTGTATTGCGCGTTCATCTCTTTATCCCAGGCTTTATTGGCCGTGCCGTAGCATTGAGACATGCCGGCGGTGCTGGATTCCTCTTTCAGACACTGATCGAGCTGCTGATCGATAGGGTTTTGTTGTGCTGCAGCAAAACCACTGACCAACAAACACGCCATCGGGAGCCATTTTTTCATCGTTTCATTCCTTAAATTTTGCTGGGGCAGAGTTCAGTAAAAATGAAGTCTGGGTGATCGTCAGCCAATTGACCATCAACAATGGATAAAGTTTCTGCGATCAACGGCCGATAATCTTTCCGTTTTAGGGCCAGCGGATTTCTGCCTTTTCTTGCAAACGGGGATAATCATGTTCAAACAGCTATCAATTCGTACAGCATTACTCACGCTTTTGGCTTTTATGACGCTGCTGCTGCTGGCAGTCAGCGCGATGGGCATCTCGGCCATCAACGCAGGCAATCAATCACTGGATGCGCTCAACCGCATACAGGGGATTGAGCTTAATGCCTTGTATCAAAGTCGTTCCGAACTGATGCGCGCGCGTGCTAGCGCCGCATTGGCGGTGCGTAAAATTGAAATTGGTTTACTGGATGACGGCGATGTTGTCACCAAACAAACCCAGGCGGCAGTAGAAAGTTCTCATAAGTATTTGCAGGCCTTTGTGGAGGCCGGCACGGTCACCGCTCACGGCAAAACCCTGGCTGACGCCGTCGTCGCGACCTATAACGCGTACGAGAAAGAGGGCATCACACCGATGATTGATGCCCTGAAAAAGCAGTACACCGATGAATATTATCAGGTGCTGGAAGGCAAACAGTCGGCGCTGGCAGCCAATTACTCGAAAGCAGTGAATGATTTTAGCGTCTACGCCAATGACGTTTCGGCAGCGCGCCTGGCGCAGGCCGCGCATGATGAGCTGCAGCTGAAGATTCTGATTGGCGTTTCCGTGGCGCTGACCTTGCTACTGATTGTGCTGGCCTGGCAACTGCTGCGTCGTCTGCTGCTGCGTCCACTCGATGGTGCAATTCTGCATCTGGAGCAAATTGCAGCGGGCGATTTATCACAGCCGCTGCCAGCCGCCGGAAAGAATGAGTTAGGTCGTCTCAATCAGGCGCTGGCGAATATGCAGCTGGCGCTCAGCAGTTCGGTCAGTCAGGTGCGCGAAGCCAGCTTGCAGATTGATGTGGGCAGCCGCGAGTTAGCGGCGGGCACCGTGCATCTTTCCCAGCGTACCGAAGAGTCAGCCGCCTCGCTGGAGCAAACCGCCGCCAGCATGGAGCAACTTACTGCGACGGTACGTCTCAATGCCAGCAATGCCAAAGAGGCCAATCAGCTTGCCAGCAATGTCTCTGACAGCGCCGATCGTGGTGCCGAAGTGGTCGGCTACGTGATGGAGAAGATGCAGGAGATCACTCAAAGCTCCAATCGCATCGGCGACATTCTCAGCGTGATTGATGGCATTGCTTTCCAGACCAACATTCTGGCGCTGAACGCCGCGGTCGAAGCCGCGCGTGCCGGTGAGCAAGGGCGCGGCTTCGCCGTGGTCGCTAATGAAGTACGCACGCTGGCCGGACGCAGCGCTACCGCCGCCAAAGAGATCCGCGAGCTGATCGCGGAATCGCAGACGCGGGTGCAAGAGGGCAGCGATATGGCCACGCGCGCCGGTGAAACCATGGATGAGATCTCCAGCGAAGTGATGCGTGTCACCACGTTGATGAAAGAGATCTCTATCGCCTCGGAAGAGCAGAGTCGCGGTATCGAACAGGTGAATCAGGCGGTAACGCAGATGGATGAAGCTGCACAGCAGAACGCCGCGTTAGTCGAAGAAGCCAGCGCCGCAACCCAATCGCTGGAAGCGCAGTCGCAGCAGTTGCAGGATTCGATGGCGCAATTCCGCGTGTCTGCGGCGTAATAAAGTTAACAGGCGTGAAATAAGTTGGGTCGCGATAAATAGCGACCCAATAATTAATTTATCGCCGCACGTATTTAGACGTAGCGAATCATTAAGCTGGAATTTAATTAGTTTTATGCGTGCGAATGATTTCGGCGAGCGCATCATCTTCCGCGTAAAAATAAGCGGCGGGTATTTCTAATACGTCCGCCAATCGCTGCGCTGTATCCAAATCAACCTGATGAATTCCATTCTCGTAACGATTAATTCGCGTGCTGGCAACAAACTCATCGATCCCCGCTGCAATCCCCAATCCTTTTTGCGACAAACCTTTAGCCAGACGCGCTTGTTTCAAGCGTCTTTGGAAGGTTAGCTGGAGAGAGGAGGTCGATTTCATGGCTACGAGAATCGTAGATTTACTGCTTGTCAGATACTACGAGTAACGTAGTATCGTAAATAGAACAGATAAGCGGACTAAGGAGAGTTACGTGAATAATGCAAAACAAGATTGGCATCCTGCCGATATTATTGCTGCTCTGCGAAAGAAAGGAACGTCAATGGCGGCGGTGTCGCGGCAATCTGGATTATGTTCAACCACGCTCGCCAATGCATTAGTGCGGCCGTGGCCAAAAGGGGAATTATTAATTGCCGAAGCGATTGGTATTTCGCCCGCAGAAATTTGGCCGAGTCGTTATTATGCGGAAGATGGCGCGTTAATTGATCGCCAGGCCAAAATCAGAAATATGAAAACAAAAAGCCCGCACTAAGGCGGGCTTGGTACAGCGGGAAAAAATTACGCTGAATGGTCGTCCGGATATTCACGGATGAAGCGTTCAACGTCGCCCACCATTGCGTCGTTGCCGCAGAAAAACGGGCAGCGCTGGTGCAGCGTTTCTGGCTGGATGTCGAGGATGCGATTAGCACCATCGCTGGCTTTACCGCCCGCTTGCTCCGCCAGGAAGGCCATTGGGTTGCATTCGTACAGCAGACGCAGCTTACCTTTCGGATGGCTGGCGGTGCTGGGGTAAAGGTAGATGCCGCCTTTTAGCAGGTTACGGTGGAAATCGGCCACCAGTGAACCAATGTAGCGCGAGGTATACGGGCGCTTGGTGGCGATATCTTCTTCCTGACAGAACTTCAGGTATTTCTTCACGCCCTGCGGGAAGCGAATGTAGTTACCTTCGTTGATTGAGTAGGTGTAACCTTTCTCCGGGAAGGTCATGCGTTCGTGGCTCAGGCAGAACACGCCGAGCGACGGATCGTAAGTAAACGCATGCACGCCCACGCCGGTGGTGTACACCATCATGGTGGAAGAACCGTACGGCACATAGCCCGCCGCAACCTGCTTGTTACCCGGCTGCATGAAGTCGGCTTCGGTGATTGGCGTGCCCGGCTCGCTGATGCGATGGTAGATAGAGAAAATGGTGCCGACGGAAACGTTAACGTCGATGTTTGAAGAACCGTCCAGCGGATCCATTAATACAACGTATTTGCCATTCTCGGAGCCTTCAAAGATGACGAACTCGTCTTCTTCTTCCGACGCGATACCGGCCACCACGCCGCGTGCTTTCAGGGCGGCTTTCAGCTTTTCGTTGGCAAACAGATCAAGCTTCATCTGCTGCTCACCCTGCACGTTTTCCACGCCGCTGGCACCCAGAATATCCACCAGACCCGCTTTGTTGATGTCGCGGTGGATAATTTTAGCGCCAAGCTTAATGGAAGAAATCAGCGCCGTCAGTTCACCTGTGGCGTGTGGAAAGTCGTGTTGCTTCTCGACGATGAATTCGCCTAACGTTTTCATAACACATTCCCTGCATCTACGATGGAGTGGCAGCAGCTGTAACAAGCTACCAACGTATGAGCGCAGTTTAGCCGATTGAACTTTAAAAACCATAGTCCTAATCCGTTTCTTCCCTCTCAACTCGGCGTTACACTGTGCGCCGAACTTTTGAGTAATGGATCTCTTTATGCGTATTCACATCCTCGGGATTTGTGGCACTTTCATGGGCGGACTGGCGATGCTGGCACGCTCGCTGGGACATGACGTTACCGGCTCAGACGCCAATGTCTATCCGCCGATGAGCACGTTGCTGGAGCAGCAAGGCATTGAATTGACAGAAGGTTACGATGCCAGCCAGCTCGATCCGCAACCGGATCTGGTGATCATTGGTAACGCGATGACGCGCGGCAATCCTTGTGTGGAAGCGGTACTGGAACGCAACATTCCTTACCTCTCTGGCCCGCAATGGTTGCACGATTTCGTGCTGCGCGATCGTTGGGTGCTGGCGGTGGCGGGAACCCACGGCAAAACCACCACAGCCGGCATGGCAGCGTGGATTCTCGAGGCCTGCGGCCTGGAACCGGGCTTTATCATCGGTGGTGTGCCAGGAAACTTCGAGGTTTCGGCAAAATTAGGAAAAAGTCCATTCTTCGTCATCGAAGCGGATGAGTACGACAGCGCGTTCTTCGACAAGCGTTCCAAGTTTGTGCATTACTGCCCGCGCACGCTGATCCTCAACAACCTCGAATTCGATCACGCGGATATCTTTGACGATCTGCGCGCTATCCAAAAGCAGTTCCATCACTTGATCCGCATCGTGCCGGGCCAAGGCAAGATCCTGCTGCCGGAGCACGACAACAACATCAAGCAAGTGATGGCGATGGGCTGCTGGAGCGAGCAGGAAACCGTCGGCGATAACGGTCACTGGCAGGCGAAAAAGCTGACGCCGGACTCGTCACATTGGGAGATCTGGCTCGACGGCGAGAAAGTCGGCGAAGTGAATTGGGCGCTGGTGGGCGAGCACAACATGCACAATGGCCTGATGGCGATTGCAGCGGCGCGTCATGTTGGAGTGAAACCGGTGGATGCGGGTGAAGCGCTGAGCAGCTTCATTAATGCCCGTCGTCGTCTCGAACTGCGTGGTGAAGTGAACGCCATCAAGGTGTACGACGATTTTGCTCACCATCCGACGGCGATTCTCGCCACGCTGGCGGCGCTGCGCAGCAAAGTGGGCGGCACGGCACGCATTCTGGCGGTGCTGGAACCGCGTTCAAATACCATGAAGATGGGCGTGAGCAAGAACGAGTTAGCACCATCGCTGGGTCGCGCCGATGAAGTGTTCCTGTTCCAGCCGCACCATATTCCGTGGCAGGTTTCCGATGTCGCCGAGGCGTGCATCCAGCCGGCGCAGTGGAGCGCGGATATCGATACGCTGGTGGAAATGGTGGCGAAGAAAGCCCAGCCAGGTGATTCGATTCTGGTGATGAGTAACGGCGGGTTTGGTGGTATTCACCAGAAACTGCTGGAGCGGTTAGGGCGGTAAATGTGCGGTGGCCATAAATGGCCACCCTACAACGGCACATCGTAGGGTCGGCATTCATGCCGACCTTTTTCATGTCCGCAGCAAACTCAAGCTTCTGCCAGCTCGCGCAGATACTGGAAAATCTGGCGGGCAGATTTTGGTGGCTTATTGGTGGCTTTCTCTTTCTGCGCATTGCGGATCATGCTGCGCAGTTGCTGACGATCGGCGTGCGGATAGAGGTTAAACACCTCAGCGACCGCGTCATCACCTTGCTCGATCAAACGATCGCGCAACATCTCCAGCTTATGGAACAGCGCAACCTGCTGGTTGTGGCGGTTCTTCAGCTTATCCAGCGCCTGGCGAATCGGATCTTCATCGCGGGCACGCAGCATTTTACCAATCAGCTGCAGCTGACGGCGGCGGCCTTCTTTCTTGATGCGCTGCGCCAGTTCAATCGCGTCGCGCAGTTGTTCATCGAGTGGAATCTTGTCCAGGGAGTTTTTCCCCAGATCAACTAACTCGGCGCCAAGGCGTTTCAGCTCTTCGGCATCGCGTTTAATTTCGCTTTTGCTGACCCAGATAATCTCTTCGTCTTCTTCGTCATTATTATCCGGCACATCGTCGAGCCAGTCATCGGGCTGCTTGGTCATCTCTTGGCTCCCAAAAAAAAGAGGCTAATCCTACCAGTTTATCGGGCGACTGCGAAATTGTTCTCTGAGTCTGATAGACTCAAACAATTCATACTTAAGATTAGACGGCAGGTCGATGAACGTATCTACTCAGGTTGCAGAACAACGTAAAGTGTTGGAACAGGCTGTCGCGCAGGCGTTGGAACTGGCAAAAGCCAGCACCGATGGCGCTGAAGTGGCGGTCACGAAAACCACCGGCATCGGCGTCAGTACCCGCTATGGCGAAGTGGAAAACGTCGAATTCAACAGCGATGGTGCGCTCGGCATTACCGTCTACCATCAAAACCGTAAAGGCAGCGCCTCCTCCACCGATCTCAGCCCGGATGCGATCAAACGCACCGTGCAGGCGGCGATCGACATCGCGCGCTACACCTCGGTGGATCCGTTCGGCGCACCGGCCGATCCCGAGCTGCTGGCGTTTGAAGCGCCGGATCTCGATCTCTACCATCCGTGGGAGATCGATGCCGATCGCGCTATCGAACTGGCCGCTCAGGCGGAACAGGCTTCATTACAAGCTGACAAGCGCATCACCAATACCGAAGGCGGCAGCTTCAACAGCCACGTTGGCATCAAAGTGTTCGGCAACAGCCACGGCATGTTGCAGAGCTACTGCTCAAGCCGCCATTCGCTCTCCAGCTGTGTGATTGCCGAGCAAGATGGCAACATGGAACGCGATTACGCGTACACCATTGGCCGCTCATTTGACGATCTGAAAAGCGCCGATTGGGTCGGAGCCGAGTGCGCCCGCCGCGTGCTGGCACGTCTGGCACCGCGCAAGCTCTCGACCATGAAAGCGCCGGTGATTTTCGCGCCGGAAGTGGCGACCGGTTTGTTTGGTCATCTGGTCGGCATGATCAGCGGCAGCAGTGTCTACCGCAAATCGACCTTCCTGCTCGATTCGCTGGGTAAGCAGATTCTGCCGGAGTGGCTGACCATCGAAGAGCATCCGCACCTGCTGAAAGGCCTCGCATCCACGCCATTCGACAGCGAAGGCGTGCGCACCCAATCGCGTGACATCATCAAAGATGGCGTGCTGCAGAACTGGCTGTTAACCAGCTATTCGGCGCGCAAGTTGGGTTTGCAGAGCACCGGCCACGCGGGCGGCATCCACAACTGGCGTATTGCCGGTCAGGGCCAAAGCTTTGACGGCATGCTGAAGCAGATGGGCACCGGTTTAGTGGTAACCGAGATGATGGGCTCCAGCATCAACGGTATGACCGGCGACTATTCACGCGGCGCATCCGGTTTCTGGGTGGAAAACGGTGAGATTCAATATCCTGTGAGCGAGATCACAATCGCTGGCAACCTCAAGGATATGTGGCTCAATATGGTAACCGTCGGTAACGACATTGAAACCCGCAGCAATATACAATGCGGTTCGGTGCTGCTGCCGGAGATGAAAATCGCCGGACAATAAGAGTCATCGCTTTCTGAAAGCAGCCCGCAAGGCTGCTTTTTTTTTTGGCCCGACAATAATAAAAGGAAATACCAATGCGTAATAAGCATGTGATTGCAGTGTTGTCGTTATCGCTGTTGTTCTCCTCGGCTAGCGTGTTTGCGGCCGATTTAGAAAAAGATATGGATGCGCTTAAAGATGGTCTGAGCGTGGTGAAGAAAACCTCTGACGCGCAGGAAATGCATACTGCGTTGGGCAAAATGCGTCAGGCGGCGACGGATGCTAAGCAATCCACGCCGGAAAAACTGGAAGGCCAGGCGGCCGATAGCGCGCAGATCAAGGATTATCACGCCGGTCTGGATTCGCTGATTGCCCAGATCGATGTGGTTGATCAGCTGGCGCAAGCCAACAAGCTGGACGAAGCCAAGGCTGAAGCGAAGAAACTGGAAGATATTCGCAACGCCAACCATAAGAAATTCCGCTGATAAACCGGCCAGCCCTGCGGCTGGCCTTATTCCTTCTTGCCTTCTCACCGCTTTACTCCACGTAAATCCATCATTTCTCGCATTTTGTGACCGGTTTCGCACACTTCGTGCGTCCTGAGATCTGGCGCACACTCGCCCGTGGGATTTCCACTTTGAGGTGGAAAAGATGCGTCTCAACAGCCTGCAGCGGAAAGCGTAATTTCTTTTCAACGCGAATTATCTGTAATTGTCCGCTGTAAACAGGAGTAACAAGGTGAGGAGTGAAGCTGTCCCGCTGAAACAGAGCACGCCGGAAGCGATCCAGGCGCTGGCGGATAAGGTGTTAAGCCAAATTGCAGCGATCTACGCCGCGCATCACATCGAAGCCAACGCCGTGCAGCAGCAGATGCTGGCTTCGCATGTCCGGGCGATGGCATCGCGCTCCCTGACGGGCGAAGCGCTGCCGGAAGTAGAAGCTGAGCTGTTTGAAGATATTTCGCCGGAAACCATGGCGCTGGCGCAGCAGGTGGTTGATCTGTTTGGCAATCTGCCAAAAGAGGAAGCCTGGCTGTTATCCGTACATATCGAAGTTGCACGTGCAAACGAAGCTTAAATTTTATGGAATTCAACATGGTAACTGTAGTGATTGGCGATCGTCTGGGTAAAGGTCAGAAAGTGGCTGCGGGCATCGAGAAAGCCGGTGGTCGCGCGGTGGTGGTGCCTGGCGTGGCAGCCGACATGAAGCTGGGCGATGTAATGAAAGCGGAAAACGCTGACTTCGGCATCTCCTTCTGCGGCAGCGGCGGCGCCGGTGCGATTACCGCACAGAACAAATATGGCTACAAAGCTAAACATGGCATGCGTTCGATTGACGAAGGCGTGACCGCCATCAATGAAGGTGCCACCGTGCTGGGCTTCGGCTTTATGGATAAAGAAGAGCTGGGTGAGCGTCTGGTGCAAGCCTGGACTAAAAAACACGGCAGCTAAGTATGAAACAGCAATACGAGACGCAGGTAACGGTGCAGGGCAAAGGCGACAGTAAAGCAAAAGCCTTTGCCGATGCGCTGAGCAAGGTGCAGCAGCAAGTGCTGCGCACCAGCCAAAAGATTCTGTTGCGCATTGAACCCATGGATGTGCGGGTGCTGCGCGCGCAGGAGAGCGTGCGCAAGGAAAAATTCTTGTTCTTCTTCCTCGCGCGTGAGCGACGGAATTACAGCGTTGAGCTGGACATTACCGTCAGCGTCACTGTGATCGACACCGACAAGGTGGACTTCATAGCGACGTAATAAAAATGACAACAAGGGTACGACGACATGTTTTTAATCATTTTGTTTAAGTCGTTAATCATTGGTGGATTGGTTGGCGTCGGGGTGGGAGCGGGCGCAGCGCGCATGTTCCACGCACCGACCACGCAAGGTATGGGCGCATTCCGTACCTTGGGTGAACTCAATTCCTGCGAAGGCGATCCCGCATCGCACTTCTCCTTTGGTCTCGGCTTCTTCTTTAACGCCTGGGCATCATCCGTTGCAGCGGGTTCTTTCACGCAGGACGTCGATCACCGCATTTTGCCGAACTGGGGCGCGGCGGCATTGATGGTGAAAAACCGCAACGTGGCGGAAACGCTGCACAATCCGAAACGCATGGCGATTGCCTGCGGCATCATCGGCATGATTGTGGTGGCCTTCCTTAACAGCACCGCATCTGCCGTTCCGGCGGCCTTGCAGGTCACCGCAGTGAAAGTGCTGGTGCCGGCAGCGAACCTGCTGGTGAACACCGTGATGCCAGTGATCTTCTGGCTGGCAGCGATTGATGCCGGTAAGAAATCTGGCTTCTGGGCCACCATCTTCGGCGGCCTGGCGCAGCTGATCATGGGCAACGCCGTACCGGGTTTGGTGCTGGGTATCCTGATCGGTAAAGGTGTGGAAGAGAGCGGCTGGAACAAAGTCACCAAGGTGATGATGTTTGCCATCGTGCTGCTGTTTGCTTTGAGCGGCTTCTTCCGCGGTTTCGACATGAAACTGCTGCAATCCTTCCAGCTGGGTATTCCGGGCTGGCTGGATATGATCCACAACAGCGTCAGCGGCAAATAAGGAGCCATCAGCATGAACGAAACCGAAAACAAAGGGTTCTGGTACGCCGACTGGTCTTTCCCGATTTTTGTTGGCCTGCTCTCGTCCGGCGTGTTTGCCGGTACGCACATGTATTACCTGTACGGCATTGGTGCTTTTAACGAAGTGGCGTTTGTCTCGATGCTGCGTTCCGGTATGGAAACCGGCGTATACGGCGCGGTAGCGGCATTCGGTGCCAGCTTCCTGTTCGCACGCATTATCGAAGGTTCGCTAGTGGGGATTCTCGATATCGGCGGCGCGATCCAGACCGGCGTAGGCCTTGGCGTGCCAGCGTTGCTGCTAGGTGCGGGCATCGTGTTCCCGGTCGCCAACTTCGCCGCTTCACTGGCCACCGGTTTGGTGGTGGGTTTAGCGATTGGTTATCTGATCATCCTGGCGCGTAAGTTCACCATCAATCAGAGCGACTCAACCTACGGCGCAGACGTAATGATGGGCGCGGGTAACGCATCGGGCCGTTTCCTTGGACCGTTGATTATCTTGTCGGCCATGGCTGCGTCGATTCCGATTGGTCTCGGTTCGCTGGTGGGTGCGTTGTTGTTCTATCTGTGGAATAAGCCGATCACCGGCGGCGCGATTTTAGGCGCGATGGTGTTGGGTGCGATGTTCCCAATCTCTCTCTGATGTTGGACGGTCGCCATGAATGGCGACCCTACACGTAAGGAGTAAGCATGTTTGATCTGATTCTGCGCCGCGCACGCCTGTGCGACGAACAGCTGGTGGATATTGCCATTCAGCACGGCAAAATCGCCGCCGTCGGCGAGGTGAGCGGCCCGGCACAGCAGGAGCGCGATCTTGCGGGACGTTACTACGTCAGCGCTGGGTGGATTGACAGCCACGTGCACTGTTATCCCAAATCCCCAATTTATCACGACGACGCCGACACCATTGGCATGGCGCAAGGCGTCACCACGGTGGTGGATGCTGGCAGCACCGGCGCTGATGACATCGACGACTTTTATCAGCTCACGCGCTCGGCCACCACCGAAGTGCGCGCGCTGATCAACATCTCGCGCACCGGCATTGTGACGCAAAACGAGCTGGCCGATATGGCGCAAATCGATAGCGATGCGGTGGTGCAGGCGGTGAAGCGCCGTCCGGACTTTATCGTCGGCCTGAAAGCGCGCATGAGCAGCAGCGTGGTGGGCGAGAACGGCATTCAGCCGCTGGTGCGGGCCAAGGCGATTCAGCAGGCAGCCGGCAATTTGCCGCTGATGGTGCACATCGGCAACAACCCGCCGGTGCTGGAAGAGATCGCCGATCTGCTGACCTCCGGCGACATCATTACGCACTGCTTTAACGGCAAGCCGAATCGTATCTTGTCGCCGCAGGGCGAGCTGAAAGCGGCGGTGAAAAATGCCATCGCGCGCGGCGTGAAGCTGGATATCGGCCACGGCGGCGCCAGCTTCAGTTTTGAGGTGGCGCGTCAGGCGATCGCGCAGGGCATTCTGCCCGACACCATCAGCTCCGACATTTACTGCCGTAACCGCATCAATGGCCCGGTACATAGCCTGGCGCACGTGATGTCGAAATTCTTCAGCATTGGCATGACGCTGCCGCAAATCATCGAGTGCGTCACCGTTAATGCCGCTGCAGGCCTGCGTCTGGCGGGCAAAGGGCGCTTAACCGCCGGTTATGACGCCGACCTGACCATTTTTACCGTCAAAGAGGAAGCCCGCCCGTTCGTCGATGCTGAAGGCGAACAGGTTTTGGGTCAGCAACACATTTTGCCGCAGGCCGTGGTTATCGCCGGTCACTGGCATCTGACTGATGAAGGGAAAGCCAATCATGTCTTCAATTTATGAAAAATATGACCTGAAGCAGGTCATCAACGCCTCGGGCCGCATGACCATTCTCGGCGTTTCCACGCCGTCTTCGGATGTGGTGGATACCGTCAGCTACGGTCTGAATCACTACTTCGAAATGAAAGATCTGGTCAACAAGACCGGCGCTTACATTGCCAAACTGCTGGACGTGGAAAGCGCGGTGGTAGTGTCCTGCGCCTCGGCGGGCATTGCGCAGAGCGTGGCGGCGGTGATTGTGAAAGATAACGACTGGCTGCTGGAGAATTTGCACGCCGCGCCGCTCAGCGTGCCGCACGATATCGTGGTGCCAAAAGGGCATAACGTGAACTTCGGCGCACCGGTGGGCAGCATGGTGGCGCTCGGCGGCGGTCGTTTGATCGAGGCCGGTTACAGCAACGAATGTTCGCCAGAGCAGCTGGCGGCGGCGATCACGCCGACCACGGCGGCGCTGATGTACATCAAATCGCATCACTGCGTGCAGAAAAGCCATCTCAGCGTGGAGCAGGCGGCGGTTGTGGCGCGCAAACACGGCATTCCATTGATCGTCGATGCAGCAGCAGAAGAGGATTTGCAGTGCTACTACCAAATGGGCGCGGATCTGGTGATTTACAGCGGTGCCAAGGCGATTGAAGGGCCGACCAGCGGTTTAGTGATTGGCCGTACGCAATACGTTGAGTGGGTGAAGCGTCAGAGCAACGGCATTGGCCGCGCGATGAAAGTCGGCAAAGAGAGCATTCTTGGCCTGACGCAGGCGATTGAAAACTATCTGGTGCAGCCAAAAACCACCGGCGCTGAGATGGTCGCCAACATGACGCCTTTCATCGATAACCTCAACACGCTGGACGGCGTCAGCGCGCGTGTGGTGTGGGATGCGGCGGGACGCGATATTGCGCGTGCCGAAATCAAGTTTGATGAAGCGATCACCGGCTGGCCGACCGGCGAACTGGTGCAGGCGCTGAAAACCGGCGACATCGCTATCTATTTCCGTGGCTACAAAGCCAATGAAGGCATTATCGAAGCCGATGTGCGCAGCGTTAGCGCCGATCAGCTGCACATCATCTTTAGCGCTATTCAGGCGTTGATCAGCGGAGGAAAACGCGCATGAGTCTGAACCCGAATTTCTATCAGGATCGCCTGTGCCTTAACGTGCTGGCGGGTTCGAAACAGAACGCCAAAGCGATCTGGCAGGCGGCTGAAGGCCATGTGCTGGTGGGTGTGTTGTCAAAAAACTACGCCAGCAATGAAGACGCCATTGCCGATATGCGCGAGTATGCGGCGCTGATCGACAATGCCCTGTCGGTGGGGTTGGGCGCGGGCGATCCGAACCAGTCAGCGATGGTGAGTGAGATCTCGGCGGTGCTGCAACCGCAGCACGTCAATCAGGTATTCACCGGCGTGGCGACCAGCCGTGCGCTGCTCGGCCAGAACCAAACCGTGGTGAATGGTTTGATTTCACCCACCGGCACGCCGGGCCTTGTGAAAATCTCCACCGGACCGCGCAGCGCAAAGAACGCCGAAGCGATTGTGCCGATCGACAGCGCCATCGCCATGTTGCAGGACATGGGCGGCAGCTCGGTGAAATACTTCCCGATGGGCGGCCTGAAAGCGGTGAATGAGTATCGTGCGGTGGCGGAAGCCTGCGCGCGTCACGACTTCTGGCTGGAACCCACCGGCGGCATCGATCTCAACAACTTCGAAGAGATTGTGCGTATTGCGCTCGATGCAGGCGTTAGCAAAGTGATCCCGCACGTCTACAGTTCGATTATCGATAGCGCAAGCGGCGACACGCGCATTGACGATGTGCGTCAGCTTCTGGCAACGTGCAAGAAACTGCTGTAACAAATGAGTAACAGGTGAGGCTCCGTGAGATTTCCCAATCAGCGTCTGACTCAGCTTTTCGCTGCGCTGCAAAATGAAACGCTGCCGCAGGATGAGCTGGCACGCCGCTTTTCCGTTTCAACGCGCACGGTGCGCACCGATATCACCGCGCTGAACGCGCTGCTGGAACAGCATGGCGCGCAGTTTGTGCTGGCGCGCGGCGCGGGATATCAACTCAAAATTGATGATGCGGCGCGCTTTGGCCGCTTACAGCAAGAGAGCGCCACGCCGCTGCGCGTGCCGCGTACCTCACAGGAGCGCGTGCGCTATCTGCTGACGCGTTTTCTGACGGCGGCGTATTCGATCAAGCTGGAAGACCTGTCGGAAGAGTGGTTTGTCAGCCGCGCCACGCTGCAAAGCGATATGGCGATCGTTCGCGAATGGCTGGGCCGCTATCACCTTAATATCGAAACCAAACCGCATTACGGCATGAAGCTGTTTGGCAGCGAGGCGGCGATCCGCACCTGCTTAACCGACCTGCTGTGGCAGATCGATCAGGAGACGCCGGACAGCCCGCTGCTGACGGTAGAAGCGCTGCACAGCGGCATTCTGGCGCAGCTCGAACCTTTGCTGCAACAGTGCTTCGCCCAGCACGCCATTCGCCTCAGCGATGAAGGCGATCGCTATCTGCAAATCTACTGCGCGGTGGCGGTACGACGCATCAGCGAAGGCTTCCCGCTCAACGATCCCGGCGCCGAAGATGTCGGCGATGAAGTGCGCGAGGCGGCGCACGACCTGATCAACCTGATGCGTCCGCTGGTCGGCAAACCGATTTCACAGGCGGAAGAGAACTGGCTGCGGGTCAACATCGCCGCGCGCCAGATTCAGGCGCTGGCACCCAGCACCATTAACGCCGACGACGCCGATGCGCTGGTCGATTACCTGCTGAACTACATCAACACCCATTACAACTATCGGCTGCAGCACGACGAACAGCTGCGCGCCGATCTGCTCACCCATATCAAAACCATGATCACGCGGGTGCGCTACCAAATTCACATCCCCAATCCGCTGTTAAGCAACATCAAGCAGCACTATCCAATGGCCTACGATGTGACGCTGGCGGCTGTTACCAACTGGGGTAAATACACGCCTTACACCATCAGTGAGAACGAGATCGGCTTTTTGGTGTTGCACATCGGCGTCGGACTGGAGAGGCATTACGACGTTGGCTATCAACGCCATCCGCAAGTGCTGCTGGTGTGCGACAGTGGCAACTCCACGCTGCGCATGATTGAGGCGCTGCTGCTGCGCAAATATCCGCAGCTAGTGGTCACGGCGCGGCTGTCGCAGCGCGACTATGAACTGCGCGAGCATATTGATGAAGATTTTGTCATCTCCACCGCCCGATTGAGTGAGAAGAACAAGCCGATTGCGGTGATGTCGCCATTCCCAACCGAGTTCCAGCTGGAGCAGCTCGGCAAGCTGGTGCTGGTGGATCGCACGCGCCCTTACATGCTGGAGAAGTACTTCGACGCGCAGCACTTTATGGTGCTGGATAAGCCGATGGCGCAGTCGGATCTGTTCCGTCTGCTGTGCGATCAGCTGGAGAGCGAAGGTTTTGTCGATGCGGATTTCTATCCGTCGGTCGAGGAGCGCGAAGCGATTGTCAGCACCCTGCTCGGCGAAGGCATCGCGCTGCCACATTCACTGGGCTTGCTGGCGCAGAAAACCGTGGTCTACACGGTGCTGGCACCGCATGGCGTAAGCTGGGGCGAGGAAACGGCGTCGGTGATTTTCCTGCTGGCGATCAGCAAGAGTGAATACGAAGAGGCGATGGCGATTTACGATCTGTTCGTCACCTTCCTGCGCGAAAGAGCGATGACGCGACTGCGCGATTGCGCGGATTTTGTCAGTTTTAAAGCGGTGGCGATCGATTGTTTGAGTCGGTTGTAGGGTTTGTGCGCGCTGTCCCCCATCCCGGCCTTCCCCCGCAAGCGGGGGAAGGAGATGCTGCCACATGCAGCTCCATCACTGGCATATGGCAGCATCTTCCTCCCAAATGCAGCTTCATCACTGACATGTGGCAGCATCTTCCTCCCCCATTTATGGGGGAGGACCGAGGTGGGGGACTGCGTGTGCAGAATCTACCCGCGCTTCGCCAACAACCTCGGAATCTCACGCAAACACCAGGCTTTGGCTTCGCCCATACTGTCGCGGCGCCACGCCATAATAATATCCACTTCGCGCGTATACTCGGCGCTAACCACGCGTAAACGACCTTCAGCGATATCCTGCTCCACCATCGGATACGGCATGGTCGCCACACCCAAACCGGCCAGCAGCGCGCGGCGTTTATCATCCATGCTGCTTACCGTCAGACGCTGCTGCTTATCCAGCAACTGCACCGTCAGCACCGGACGCTCGCGCGCGGTATCTGCCACCGCGATGCCGCGATACTTCACGCGTGTCACTTCTGATAGCGGCTCAGCTTCCTGATGAATTGGATGGTCCGGGCTGGCAACATAGACGCTCATAATGCTGTACAGCTTGCGGGTGTTGATTTCGGTGGAGGCGCGGAAGTGCATATCGGGCGCAATCACGATATCGGCACGACCCTGTTCCAGCCGCTCCCAGGCACCGGCTAACACTTCCGTGATCAGCGAAATCTGCGTATTGGCTTTTTCTGACAGCTTCTCAACCAGCGGGAACAAACGCTCGGTAGGAACCAGCGCCTCGGCAACAATGGTGAGATGCGTTTCCCAACCGCGCGCCAGCGCTTCGGCATCGGTGGTGAGTTTATCGGCGGCTTCCAGCAGCACGCGGCCACGCTCCAGCAGCATACGGCCCACGTTGGTGAACTTGGTGCGGTGGCCGGAGCGGTCAAACAGCACCACATCCAGCTCCTCTTCCAGCTTCTGCATGGTGTAACTCAGCGCGGAAGGGACGCGACCCAGTTCATCGGCCGCGGCGGCAAAGCTGCCACGACGGTCAATAGCATCCATCACACGTAAAGCTTCGAGGGTTAACGCGCGGTCTTTTGCCATGCCGATTCTCTGTCAGTAAATTTGAACATGCCAGGCAGATTAACTGGCTTACAATCCGGCGTCCAGACTTTTACCATGATCCCATCAAGCCTGCGGTCGAATCTCACCGCAGCGCGTCGGAGGATTATCATGATGACAACCCGCTGCGCGTCCGCATGTGGCCAGGCCGATTTCGGTTGGTTGCAGGCGCGCTACAGCTTCTCATTTGGCCACTATTTCGATCCAAAATTAATGGGCTACGCGTCACTGCGCGTGCTCAACCAGGAAATTCTGGCACCGGGCGCGGCGTTCCAGCCGCGCAGCTATCCGCAGGTCGATGTGCTGAATCTGGTGCTGCAAGGTGAAGCCGAGTATCGCGACAGCGAAGGCAATCATCTGGTGGCGCGTGAAGGCGAGGCGATGCTGCTCTCTGCGCGTCAGGGCGTGAATTATAGCGAAATCAACATCAGCAAAGATCGCCCGTTAACCCGCATGCAGCTGTGGCTGGCCGCCTGCCCGGAGCGTGAAAATCCGCTGTTGCAGAAGCGCGATTTGCCGCAGCAAACCAGCGTGCTGATCGCCTCGCCCGATGGCGCGCAGGGCAGCTTGCAACTGCGTCAGCAGGTTTGGGTGCATCAGGTGACGTTAGCGCCGGGCGAGCAGTACACGGTGAAATTGCACGGGCCGCGCGCTTATCTGCAATCGATCCATGGTTCTTTGGATGTGCAGGCCAGCAGCGCCAATCAGCAGCCGCTGAGCTGCGGCGACGGCGCGTTCCTCAGCGATGAGAACCAGATTAGCCTGCAGGCCAGAACGCCGCTGCGCGCGCTGGTGATTGACCTTCCCGCCTAACCCTCACCCACAAAAAAGGGCGACCGAAGTCGCCCTGATACGTTGCGTTAACGCTTACTTGAGAATGGTGAAGGCCGTTGTCACGTGCTTCACGCCGCTCACACGGCTGGCAACATCGGCCGCCGCTTTCGCTTCTTCTGCAGTGACCAGACCCAACAGGAACACTTCTCCGTTTTCGGTGGTCACTTTGACGTTCGAGGATTTCACCTGATCGCTGCCTAACAGCTGCGAGCGGATTTTGGTGGTGATCCAGGTATCGGATGATGAGGTGCCGAGGCTGACTTTCTGTCCGCTACGAATTTCGTTATACACCTCGGTGGCACCGTCAACGCCCATGGCGATCTGTTTGGCACGACTTGCCAGATCTGGGGTTGGCGACTGGCCGGTCAGCAGCACTTTGCCCTGATAGGCGGTGACAACCACGCGCGCCTGGTTTTTGATTTGTTCATCTTTGGCCAGTGCGTTCGATACGCGCAGCTCCAGCGTGCCGTCATCGACCTGCGTGCCCACGGTGCGCGGGTCAGTGGCGGTTTTGGTGGCGACGGCAGCGCCGCCTGCAACCACGGCAACACAGCCTTGCAGCAGCATGGCGGTTAAGAGAATGGCGACAGCGTTCAATGCTTTCATTTGAGCTCCTTCAGTCATTCCTGGTGTGGGAATAAAGTGTTATCAATCAAATCGCACAGGCAGTTCAGCGTCA
This sequence comes from Pantoea sp. CTOTU46764, assembly GCF_031974595.1. Taxonomy (NCBI): domain Bacteria; kingdom Pseudomonadati; phylum Pseudomonadota; class Gammaproteobacteria; order Enterobacterales; family Erwiniaceae; genus Pantoea; species Pantoea sp. CTOTU46764. Next base: position 28,382 of record NZ_DALYOQ010000001.1, read on the forward strand.
ACATATGCATTTCCTGAATGCGTGCACTGCGATGTGATGGAATGCGAATTTCCACATCATGCGGACCGAGCAGGCCCGCCAGCTCACCGCCGTCGTGGCCGGTTAACGCAACGATGGTCATATCGCGGGTAACCGCAGCTTCAACCGCTTTGACGATATCGCGGGTGTTGCCACGGGTGGAAATGGCCAGCAGCACATCACCAGCCTGACCAAGCGCTCGAACCTGCTTGGCGTAAATTTCATCGTGCAGACGATCGTTACCAATCGCCGTCAGCATCACATTATCTGCGCTCAGCGCCAGCGCAGGCAGGCTAGGGCGCTCCGTCTCGAAACGGTTAATCATGCTGGCGGCAAAATGCTGGGCATTCGCCGACGACGCACCGTTACCGCAGCTAAGGATTTTGTTACCGTTCAGCAGCGACTGCACCAGCGTCATCGCGGCGCGGGAAATCGCATCGGGCAGCGCTTCGGCAGCAGCGATTTGGGTCTGAATACTCTCGGTAAAACACGCTTTAATTCTGTCCTGCACAAGACCACCTGGTTCTATCCATCGGCATTAAAGGCATCGGGCAGCCACTCCAGCTCACGCCCGGTAATGGCAATGATGTCAAAACGGCAATTCACCGTATCAAAACTGCCGCCACGCGCCAGCAACCAGAGTGCGGCGGCACGCAGCAGCTTTTGTTGTTTCTGGCGCGTTACGCTGGCGGCGGCACCGCCGTAGCGCGCATCGCGTCGATAGCGCACTTCAACAAATACCCAGCAATCGGCGTCGCGCATTATCAGGTCAATTTCCCCGCTGCGACAGCGTACATTGCTGGCGAACCACTGCAGCCCGGCGCGCTCCAGATAGCGGCGCGCCAGTTGTTCCTGCTCAGCGCCAATGCGCTGGCGGTTTACTGCACCGGAACGATCTGTCCCTGACGATACTGGTTCCATGCCAACTTCCTGTTGATCACGCAATCCGTGTCGGCGTTCAGCTTGCCGGTGTTGCCATCAATGGCAAAGCCTGGCACCTGACGCATCTGGTTAAAGTGATTCGCCAGCGTCCAGGCATCAATGCCCATCGCGTAGAGGCGAACCAGCGAATAATCGTTGTTAAACGACTTCGCCGCCTGCTGCATCAGGCCCGGATTACTGCCGGACAACAGCGGGATATCGCTGAACTGCAGGCCATCCATCTCCAGACGGAAGTCAGGACCTGCGCCCGCCTGCGCACTGCGCGAACTGGCGTACAGCGCGGTGTTGTTGCGGCTGCTGGTACGCATCGCAATCATCGGCTTGATCAGCTGCAGCTCATCCTGGCTAGCGACAATGTACACCGCATCCACGTTACCGCTGCTGGCATCGGCCGCTGGTGCCGGTGCGCTGGTTTGTGGCGCAGGAATCGTAAGGCCCGCAATCGCCACGCTCTGCGATTGCGCAGGCTCAACGTTCAGCGGCGTGCCGCTTAACGCGATACCGGCACCGCTGTTGATGCCTTGCTTCAGTTCGCCAACGCCGCCAAAACGCTGCTGCAGTACGGTTGAACCACCCAGCGTTTGCCACTCTTGCGCGAACGCTTTGCTAATACGGTCGCCATAGCTGCTGCGCGGCACCAGCAACAACGGCTGGCGTTTGCCTTGTTCGTAGATATGGTGCGCGGCATCGCGCGCTTCGTCTTCAGGAGAAAGCGCAAAGTAACAAATATTCGGATGGTTCTGGATCTGTTCGGGTTCGTTCAGCGCCAGCACGTTCAGCGGAGTGTTGCTATTAACGACGGTTTCAACGTCATTTTTTAGGAGCGGGCCGACCACCAGCGTAGCGCCATCTTGCTGAGCCTGCTGCATCACCTGCGCAATCGGCTGGCTGCTGGTGTCATACACTTTTACCTGCGCATTGCTGTTGCCCTGTGCTGCGGCCGGTTGTGCGGCTGGCTGTGGCTGCTCGGTTTGCGGTGGTGTGTTACCGGCAACGGCGGGGCTGACAACGCTATTGGCATCGGCTGCAGCAGGCGCTGACGCGGCTTGCGGGGCCGGCGCGTTGAGCACGCCATTGCGCGCATCGTTGAAACCTTTTTGAATCGCGTTAGCAAACACCTGCGCCTGGCCGTTAAGCGGCAGCAGCAGCGCGATGGTGCTGGTCGATGCTTTAGTGAAGTTCTGCACCTGGCTGAGCTGCGTTGGCAGCGTCTTCGCGCTTGGGTTCTGCGGATAACGCGTCTGCCAGTCCTGAATCGCCGCTTTCAACATTTGTGGATCCTGGCTGTTTGCACGCCAGGTATTCAGCAGATCCAACCAGCCTTGCAGCGTATTTTCGTTAGCATTGATCACCAGACTGTTGATCTGATCCTGCGTCATCTGCGTCAGCGCTTGCCAGGTTGCATCGATATTGCTTTGGTGATCGGCGCCTTTCAGCAGCGGCTCCTGCGCAATATAGGCACGCAGCAGTGGGAGTGAAGGGCGATTCTGCGCCGCTGCGATTTGCAACGCGTAGTAGCGCACCTGCTGATCCTGCGACAGGTCACCGACTTTCACCTGACCAAGCTGTTGTTGTGCACCGCTGTAATTCTGCTGACCAATCTGCATCTGCGCGCGCAGCAGCAGCAGTTCTTGCTGTTGCACATCGCTTAACTGCTGCGGCAGCTGATTAAGCTGATTCGCTGCCTGCGGATACTTTCCTTCCTTCAACAGGGCACGGATGGCAAGTAATTGCCAGTCGGTCTTGCTATCATCGCTGCTTTGCTGCACCTGTTGCAGATAATAGTCAGATCGGCCAGTCGCAGGACCCTGAATATTGACGTTAGAGGTTTGTTGCGGTCCCTGACCACTACAGGCGGCTAAAATCAGCCCAGCGAGAAGAACAGGTACTAAGCGTCCTGCTTTATGACGTACGACTTTTGAAGGAAGCATACTGTATCCAGTGATGTTTTTTTCAAGATGCTCAATATTAAATCGGCAATTCGGATGAAACAATGAAACAACTCGATCGGGCAGAGATTTCTGCCAGCACGCTCTATATCGTTCCTACCCCGATCGGTAACCTGGGTGATATCACTCAACGAGCGTTGACGGTGCTCTCAAGCGTCGATCTAGTCGCAGCGGAAGATACACGTCATACCGGGCTGTTGCTACAACATTTCGCCATCAATGCGCGACTCTTCGCACTTCACGACCACAACGAACAGCAGAAAGCTGAGGTGCTGCTAGCCAAGCTGCAAGAGGGCCAGAGCATCGCACTGGTCTCCGATGCCGGCACGCCGTTAATCAACGATCCCGGCTACCATTTGGTGCGTCGCTGCCGGGAAGCAGGCGTGCGCGTGGTGCCGTTGCCAGGCGCTTGCGCGGCGATTACAGCATTAAGCGCGGCGGGGTTACCGTCCGATCGTTTCTGTTACGAAGGGTTTCTACCAGCCAAAAGCAAAGGACGTTGCGATGTGCTGCGTGCGCTGGGTGAAGAGCCGCGTACGCTGATTTTCTATGAATCGACTCATCGCCTGATCGATAGCCTGCAAGACATGGTCAGCGTGTGGGGCGGCGAGCGCTATGTGGTGCTGGCGCGTGAGATCACCAAAACGTGGGAATCTATTCAAGGTGCGCCAGTCGGCGAACTGCTGGCGTGGGTACTGGAAGATGAAAACCGTCGCAAAGGCGAAATGGTGCTGATCGTTGAAGGCCATAAAGCCGATGAAGAAGCGTTGCCAGCGGAGGCGCTGCGTACGTTGGCATTGCTGCAAAAAGAGCTGCCATTGAAGAAAGCCGCTGCGCTGACGGCGGAAATTCATGGTGTGAAGAAGAACGCGCTTTATAAGTACGCGCTGGAGCAGCAAGAGGCGTGACAAACGCTGACAGATCGCCTATTATCCCGCGCCGAAGCTGACTAGACAGTCGCCGCTTTGTCGTCGTCCTCTTTCGGGGGGAGACGGGCAAAGGGGAGGAAAGTCCGGGCTCCATAGGGCAGGGTGCCAGGTAACGCCTGGGGGGCGCAAGCCTACGACCAGTGCAACAGAGAGCAAACCGCCGATGGCCCAGTAATGGGATCAGGTAAGGGTGAAAGGGTGCGGTAAGAGCGCACCGCGCGGCTGGCAACAGTTCGTGGCACGGTAAACTCCACCCGGAGCAAGGCCAAATAGGGGTTCACAAGGTACGGCCCGTACTGAACCCGGGTAGGCTGCTTGAGCCAGTGAGCGATTGCTGGCCTAGATGAATGACTGTCCACGACAGAACCCGGCTTATCGGTCAGTTTCGACTTTTTTAAACACAAAACCCGCTTCGGCGGGTTTTGTGTTTTCTGGGGCCAGGTGCGCGCTGGCCCTCATCCTAACCTTCTCCCGCAGGCGGGAGAAGGGACCGATCGAGCGATCTTTCAAACCGCAGCGGCTTATTCCCTCTCCTGTGGGAGAGGGCTAGGGTGAGGGCATCAGTCCAATAACATTAATTAAACGCCTCCACGTAAAGAAATGAAAATCCCTGAAAAACATTATTGCCGCTATGCCAGAATAAGCGCGTGTTTAACTACTGAGGACAAATTTAATCCACACTGACGAGAAGCAACAACGTGGATAAGTTGTAATTTTATGGACAAAATGTTCGCGCTAAATAAGGCTTTACTCTCTTCCTCTCTCTTCGAATCAAACTGCTCAATCTGCGATCAGCACTGGCGCTTCGCGCTTTAGTTCAGTTCTCTCCTATTCTGACTTTTTAATTTAACTTTGCTAACACGCCTATTTTCGCGTGGGTGGCGTTTATTTCTCGTTCAGGAGAGAAATCATGCTGTATTGGATTTTATTAGCGCTGGCGATCGCCGCGGAAATTATTGGCACCGTCTCAATGAAATGGGCCAGCGTAAACGGTGGCAACGCCGGTTATATTTTTATGCTGGTGATGATCGCACTTTCTTATATTTGTTTATCCTTCGCCATTAAACGTATTGCCCTTGGCGTGGCGTATGCCATGTGGGAAGGCATTGGCATTCTGTTTATTACGCTGTTTAGCGTGCTGTTGTTCGATGAAGCCTTATCCGCCATCAAAGTAGCCGGCCTGCTGACGCTGATCCTCGGCATTGTCCTGATCAAATCCGGCACGCTGAGCCGCAAGGAGCTGCGCCATGGCAACGTTTAACTGGCTGCATATCGCATGGCTGGCGCTGGCCATTGGCCTGGAGATCGTCGCCAATATCTTCCTGAAATACTCCAACGGTTTCCGCCGTCCACTGTTTGGCGTGTTATCGCTGGTGGCGGTGCTGGCGGCGTTCAGCGCGCTGGCGCAGGCGGTGAAAGGCATTGATTTAACGGTAGCCTACGCATTGTGGGGTGGGCTGGGATTGGTTGCCACCGTGGCGGCGGGCTGGATTCTGTTTGGTCAGCGGTTGAGTCGGGTTGGCTGGCTGGGTGTGGGATTGTTGTTGCTCGGTATGGTGCTGATTAAGTTCGCCTAAGGTTCCCTCCCCACTTGGGAGAGGGTAAGAGCATCAATCCCGGCCGTGTGGCTCATCCCAGTCAAAGGCTGGGCCCAGCGAGATCACGCCGCTTGGGTTGATGGTTTTGTGGCTGCAATAGTAGTGATGGCGGATGTGCGGCAAATTGACCGTGTCGGCGATGCCCGGCATTTGATAGATGTCGCGCAGGAAGCCGCTCAGATTGCGGTAATCACTGATGCGGTGACGATCGCACTTAAAGTGGGTGACGTACACCGGATCGAAGCGCACCAGCGTGGTCCACAAGCGCAAATCCGCTTCGGTCAGTTGGTCGCCTGTGAGATAACGGTGTTGGCCGAGAATCTGTTCGAGACGCGCTAACGAATGGAACAGCGCCGTTACCGATTCATCGTACGCCGCCTGCGAAGTGGCAAAACCGCTTTTATATACGCCATTGTTGACCGTGTCGTACACCCAGCTGTTCACTTCATCAATTTTGTCGCGCAGCGCCGCCGGATAATAGTCACCCGCACGGGCACCTTGCGCATCGAACGCGCTGTTAAGCATGCGCATGATGTCGGCGGATTCATTGCTGACGATGGTTTGCTGGGTTTTATCCCACAGCACCGGCACGGTCACGCGGCCGGAGTAGTGTGCATCGGCGTGCAGATAGATCTGATAAAGAAACTCTTTTTGATACAGCGCGTCGCCGGTGGCGTCAGGGAAACTGGCGTCAAAGGTCCAGCCGTTCTCCAGCATCAGCGGATGCACCACCGAAACTGAAATCATCTCTTCTAATCCCTTGAGCTTAAGCATCAACAGTGTGCGATGCGCCCACGGGCAGGCAAGCGAGACGTAAAGATGATAGCGGCCACGCTCAGCGGCGAAGCCCGCTTTGCCGGTTGGACCGGCGCTGCCATCGGCGGTAACCCAGTTGCGCCAGACGGCTTCTGTGCGTTTGAAGCGGCCACCGGTTGACTTCGTATCGTACCAGGTGTCGTGCCAGACACCATCAATCAGCTGTCCCATAAGCCCTCCATAATAAAAAGGGGCGAGGAAAATCCCCGCCCCTGATATTCAGTATATGTGTTCTCTACCGCTTGTGCTGCTTAGCGTGCGGCCGCTGGCTGAACGCGCTGACGAATCAGACGGTCAATGCTGTAAGCGCCTGGCCCTACCAGACCCAACACCAGGAAGCCACCGGCGATGGAGAGGTTTTTCATGAACATCAGCTGGTTAACACCTTCCGCGAAGTTGCTGTGGAACAGGAACGCGGTCAGCAGAGTAAAGCCAGCGGTGAACAGGGCGGTAAAGCGCGTCAGGAAACCGAACAGAATCGCCAGGCCGCCACCGAACTCCAGCAGAATAACCAGCGGCAGCAGGAAGCCTGGGACGCCCATCGCCTGCATGTATTGTGCGGTACCGGCGTAGCCAGTGATTTTGCCCCAGCCTGCGGTGATAAACAGAATGGTCATTAATACGCGTGCTACCAGCAGGCCTGAGTCTTCGAATTTTTTCATCATCTACTCCAACAAGGTTTTTGTTGCAGGTTGTTGGCCTGCGGGTTTTGAATCCCCTTGAACCGGTTGTTTCAGTTCAGTGGGCTGATGGAGGGAGATGATAATCGCAGGTTGAAAGAGTTGTAAGCGAGATAAACTGTCAATGTTATTCAGTAAATTTGAGGAGGGCGAAACCGAATCGACTAGATCCGGTTTTAGAGAGAGGAATTAGCGAGTATTCAGGGTTGATTTGATCATGCGCCAGGTGCTCCAGACGCCGAAACCACGTTTGGCCCAGCGCAGCAGGCGATTGGGGCTGCGAATCGACCAGATGGCCAATGCACTGCTGCCAATCGCCAGATAACGACGCATGCCAATGATGGTTAACCAGCCGCGATCGTATTGCGCGGTGCTGATCAGCCAGTCGCGGCTGTCGGCGCTGAGATCAAGCCGCTGCTGCTGCACCTGATTGAGCAATTCGTGAATGCGTGCTTCACGTTCGCGGCGGCTCATGAGCGATGCTCCTCCAGCAGTTTGCGATCGGTGTCCAGTTCTTTACGCGTATGGCGCAACAACGTTGACTGGCGCGATTTGTACAATGTCCACAAACCAAAGATCAGCGCCAGAGCAAATAGCACCGCTGTGGTAATGGCAATCGCCATTAGGCGATATTGTGCATCCACCGCCCAGATGATCAATACCATCAGGCTCATCAGACCGAAAGCGGTAAACAGCATGGTAAGGCCCACCATCATCAGCATCTGAATCAGGTTAGCCTTTTCCTCTTCCAGTTCCACAATCGCCAGTCGGACGCGCGTCTCAACCATGCTAACCAGCGTGGTAACGACCCGTTGACCGATGTTAAAGACCCCTTTGCCGGGGCCGTGGCTTTGCTGACTATCACTCATCATTAACGCCGTGAAATTAAAATGCCGATGAGAATACCTACCGCTGCACCAATACCTACGCCGTGCCACGGATTATCGCGTACGTATTCGTCGGCTTTTTCCGCCGCTTCACGCGTGGTTTGTGCAATGCGTTCGCCGGAATCGCCGAGACGTTCACGGGAGCTTTCAATAGCGCCGCGCGCTTTATGACGCAACTTATCCAGCTCGCCTTTGGATTTATCTGCTGAGCTGCTCAGCACTTCTTCCAGAGTATCAGCCAGATTTTTCAATTCAGCGCGCAGATGTTCAGATGTTGTTTCTTTAGCCATGGAAATCTCCTTTTACAGCATTTAGTTAAGTCCGATTAATAAGGTTCAGCTTCAAGCTTTTTCAGTTCGTTCTGCGCCTCTTCCAGCTTACGTTCGCGCTTCTCAATTTTGTCCTTGTCGCCATCCTGACGCTCTTCTTTCAGCTCACGCTCACGTTCGGCGATTTTGTGCTTCTGATCAGCAATACGTTCACTGTGTGCGGATTTCAGCTTCTCATCGGTGCAGCCTGCGCGGACTTCGGTCAATGCGCGCTCCAGCCCGGTAACGCGGCGCTGGTTGTCGTGCTGTTTCGCCATATCGATCTCGCGCTGAATGTCCTGCTCTTTTTGTTGGCAGAGCGATTCAGCCGCCAGCAGCGAACCCGAGAGTGAAAAAAGAATAGCACCTAGCAGTAATTGATGTTTCATCAGGTTGTGACCTTCCATTGTTGATGACCTGTCTGAGAGTAGACAAGAGAGGCTTCCCAGCATGTCTTAGGCTTACGCTATCTCTAAGGATAGACAGCAGACGAAAAAATTCAAAGAAGACGCGGGGATAGCGGGGGATTAGCTCACCGCCTGACTTGACGTCAGGCGGTGAAATTTAGCTAAAAGTTGGGCGACTGGCGTCAGGATATTGCTGCGAGGCCTGCGGGCCAGCGGCAACAACAAAGCCTTGTGGCAACAGGCGCTTCAACACTTTCTGCGCCGCCAGGCTCTGTTCTTCATTCTCAAAATGAATCACCAGCGCATCGCCTGAAGGCGTAATACTTTTGATACGCACGCCCTGCGCGGAAAGTTGCTGATAGAGATAAAAACCATCGGGCAGATTGGTGCCGCTGTTGGCGACACGAATCTGCACCACGGTTTCATGCTGCATCAGGGTCGGAACGAAACAGATCGCCAGCAGCGCCAACGCGCCACCCAGCGCCCAAGGCAGGAAACGCCTTGGGAATCCACGGAATTTGATCATGACTGTGAATTCCCGTTACGCGTCGACTGACGTTTGCGCCAAATCACCACTAAAGAACCGATCAAACCAATTACCAGCAGCACCAGTGGCAGCAGCATCAGGCACAACATCAGCTCATCTTCGTAACGACGGAAAATCGGCGTTTTGCCCAGCGCGAAGCCCAGCACGGTAAGAATCAGCACCCACAGGAAGCCGCTGACCCAGTTGAAGAACTGAAAGCGCGCATTGCTCAGGCCAGAAAGCCCAGCGATGGTCGGGAGCAAGGTGCGGACGAAGGCAATAAAGCGACCCACCAGCAATGCTGACAAGCCATGGCGATGGAACAGTCGGTGGGCGCGTTGATGATATTGCGCAGGCAGGTGCGATAACCATTTTTGCACGGTAGGCGTATTACCGAGCCAGCGACCCTGAATGTAGCTTACCCAGCAGCCAAGGCTGGCTCCGGTGGTCAGAATCAGCAGTGTCAGCGGGAAACCCATGGTGCCTTTAGCAATCAGTACACCCACCAGAATCAGTAAACTATCGCCGGGCAAAAACGCGGCGGGCAGCAGTCCATTTTCCAGAAACAGAATCATGAACAGCACGCCATAAATGGCCCAAACCAGCGTCGGGTCGGAGAGCATTTCGTAATCCTGCTGCCATAAGGCATGCAGCAATGCTTGCAAAATATCCATCAATCATTCCTGAACATCATTGTTAAACGTGCCCGTGAGGGGCTTAGGCGCAGACTGGCGTTGGTTATACATTTTAGATAAGCAGCCTGAGCAGGAGTTTCCGGATCCTTCCAGAATTGATTGTTAAATCAGCGACTTTATAAAAGCCCTGTCGCAAAGGGTAATAAAAGGGCGATAACTGTAACAAAAATAACGTTATCCAGACAGGGGAAAGTGCCTGCCGCACAGGAGTTTTACCTTTAGACGCAGGTGGTCCAAAGGAGCTTTACATGAGCTGACACTATTGCAGACTAACTGACTTTTTCGGCAACAAAACGGCTGAAAAATAAGCAGGATCAGCGTGGATTTTCGCTACCTTCAGGCAGGATGACCGGATTTTCAGCAAACATGTAACGGTCGACGTTAAACTCAAAATCGTCGGTGGTGGCGTTGAACAGCATCTGCTTAGTGTTTTCCAGATGTTGCCACATTGCTAGCTTACTGGCGGCGGGATCCTTGCGGATTAGAGCTTTGAGGATCTGGTCGTGATCGTCACACCAGCTAGTGATATTTTTGGCATCAATGTGTTCGTGGAGCTTTAGCCAGTAAGGATTGTGCAGACGATGTAGCCACATCTTCTCGACAATCGCCGCTAAAGCGCTGTTCTGCGTTGATTGCGCGATGCGCACGTGAAACTCCATATCCCACGCAGAATCGCGCGAATGATCTTCCTGACGCGCTTTCTCCTGAATCGCCATTAATGCCACGATGTCCTGACGCGTTACCTGCGTGGCGGCAAATTCAGCCACGTTGCTTTCAATCAGCTGGCGCGCCTGTAATAACTCGAAGGGGCCGAAATTGGCAAACTCCAGCTGGCTGGACGTCACCACACGGTTCTGCTGCTGGCTGCTGATGACGTGAATGCCGGAACCTTTGCGCACCTCCACGTAACCTTCCACTTCCAGCATGATGATCGCTTCACGCACCACGGTACGGCTCACCTGCATCTCCTCCGCAATCAGACGTTCAGCAGGCAGCTTGTCGCCAACCCGGTAATCGGCGGCTTCAATGCGGCGTTTGAGTTCGCTGGCGAGCTGTTGATAGAGGCGTCGTGATTCGGTCAGGTCCATTGCGCGGTCCGCTGTGGGAGAAAGTTGAGTTGTTATACCACTTCAGCCGCACAGAGGAAATGGGCTGGCCGATGCCAGCCCGATGAGCTTAGGTGCGTACCGCAGCGGACTGCACCGCTGACCGATCGTCGAGTTCAGAAACCGGCTGGTTTTTCAGGACCGTCCAGATAACCACCGCGCCTAACAGATCAAACACCGCCAGCGCCGCGAACAGCGGGCTGAAGCCCAGCGTATCGGCCAGCGCTCCGACCACCAAAGCAAACATGGTGCTCGCCGTCCAGGCCGCCATGCCGGTTAAGCCGTTAGCGGTAGCCACTTCGTTACGGCCAAACACATCCGAAGAGAGTGTGATCAGCGCGCCAGAAAGCGCCTGATGGGCAAACCCGCCGACGCACAGCAGCCCAATCGCGACATACGGACTGGTGAACAAACCGATGGTGCCTGGCGCAATCATCAACACCGCGCCCATGGTGACCACCAGTTTGCGCGAGACGATAAGATTGACGCCAAACCAGCGCTGGAACAGCGGCGGCAAGTAGCCACCGACAATACAGCCGAGATCGGCGAACAGCATCGGCATCCAGGCAAACATGGCGATCTCTTTCAGGTTGAAGCCGTATACCTTGAACATAAACAGCGGAATCCACGCGTTGAAGGTTCCCCACGCCGGTTCGGCGAGGAAACGCGGCAGCGCAATGCCCCAGAACTGACGATTGCGCAGGATCTGGCGCGCCGACATCTTCTTGTTATTACCGGTTTGATGCTGCAGTTCCTGGCCGGCAATGATGTAGTGACGCTCCTCATCACTCAGCTTGGTTTGCTGTTTGGGATGTTTGTAAAACACCAGCCAGCAGATGGCCCACACCATGCTCAGCACGCCGGTAATAATGAACGCCATTTGCCAGCTGTGCGCCACGATCGCCCACACCACCAGCGGCGGCGCCAGCATCGCACCAATCGACGATCCCACATTGAAATAGCCCACCGCCACCGAACGCTCTTTGGCGGGGAACCACTCGCTACTGGCTTTCAGGCCGGCCGGAATCATCGCTGCTTCGGCGGCGCCAACCGCACCGCGCGCCAGCGCAAAGCCGCCCCAGCTGCCCGCCATCGCGGTCGCGGCACAGAAGATCGCCCACAGCACGGCAAACACCGCATAACCGATTTTGGTGCCGAGCATGTCCAGCACATAACCGGCCACCGGCTGCATGATGGTGTAGCACGCCGAGTAGGCGGCGACGATGTAGGAATATTGTTGCGTGGTGATACCCAACTGCGTTTCCAGCGTGGGCGCCGCAACGGCAATGGTATTGCGCGTCAGGTAGCCGAGCACCGTGCCCAGCGTCACCAGCCCAATCATGTACCAGCGTAGCCCTTTGATCTTACGCATTATTAACCTCGTCCAGTCTGTCGTTGCGGTTTTACCGCTGTAGTTATCTGGAGCGGGAAGATGTGAACAGCGCTGCTCACTCCCGCAGTTCCTTGCCTGTGCCATTAATCCCGTTAGCAACGGAGCGAGAGGTTAACTTGTTATACAGCTTCAAAAGTTGAATGCCATCACATAAACCTTGCGGCGCGTGTGTGATAGGACGAAAGATCGTTAAAACAGCCATTTAACGCAATATCCACAACAGAATCGTCCATATACCCACAGTGAAACTGTCATTATTGTGAGTCGGATCGCAAACAATTTTGCCGTTCGCCTAAATTGGTATGATAACTTTTAGTTAAAAGCCATCTGGCTACAAAATGAGGAAGCAGGTATGTCGCGTTTTATGAGTGAGGATTTTCTACTCGACACCGAGTTCGCCCGTCGTCTGTACCATGACTACGCCAAAGACCAGCCGATTTTCGACTATCACTGTCACTTGCCGCCGCAGCAGATTGCCGATAATTACCGCTTCACCAACCTATATGACATCTGGCTGAAAGGCGATCACTACAAATGGCGTGCGATGCGCGCTAACGGCGTGCCGGAAGCGTTGTGTACCGGCGATGCCAGCGACCGTGAGAAATTTAATGCCTGGGCGCGCACCGTGCCGCATACCATCGGCAATCCGCTCTATCACTGGACGCATCTCGAATTACGTCGACCTTTTGGCATTACCGATGTGCTGTTGAACGAACAGAGCGCGGAACGTATCTGGCAGCAGTGCAATGAACTGCTGGCGCAGGACGCCTTCAGCGCGCGCGGCATCATGCAGCAGATGAAGGTGAAAATGGTCGGCACCACCGACGATCCGCTCGACGACTTGCAGCATCACCGTAAGCTGGCGCAGGACAGCAGCTTTGACGTCAAAGTGCTGCCGAGCTGGCGTCCGGACAAGGCCTTCAACATTGAGCTGGAGAGCTTCCTGCCATGGATTCAGCGCTTAGAGCAGGTGGCGGATGTCAGCGTGCTGCGCTTTGACGATCTGCGTCGCGCCTTAAGCCAGCGACTCGATCACTTCGCTGCGCATGGCTGCAAAATCTCTGATCACGCGTTGGATGTGGTGCTGTTTGCGGAAGCGGATGATGCCACGCTCGACGGCATTCTGGCGCGTCGACTGCAAGGCGCAGCGCCTTCCGCCGAAGAGACGGCTCAATTCAAAACCGCCGTGCTGGTGTGGCTCGGCAGCGAATATGCGCGCCGTGGCTGGGCGCAGCAATATCATATTGGTGCGCTGCGCAACGCCAATCGTCGCCAGTTTGATATCCTCGGCCCGGATGTTGGCTTCGATTCGATTAATGATGCGCCGCTGGCGATTCCGCTGGCGCGCCTGTTGGATGCGCAGAACCGCAACAACGCGCTGCCAAAAACCATCCTTTACTGCCTCAACCCGCGCGACAACGAAGCACTGGCGACCATGGCGGGCAATTTCCAGGGTGAAGGCGAACCTGGCAAAATGCAGTTTGGTTCGGCGTGGTGGTTTAACGATCAGCTGGATGGCATGCAGCGCCAGATGACGCAACTGGCGCAAATCGGCCTGCTGAGCCGCTTTGTCGGCATGCTGACCGACAGCCGCAGCTTCCTCTCCTACACGCGCCACGAATATTTCCGTCGTCTGTTGAGCCAGATGATCGGCAACTGGGTTGAGCGGGGCGAAGCGCCTGCCGACGAAGCGTTGTTAGGGCAGATGGTACAGAACATCAGTTTCAACAATGCGCGCGATTACTTCGGCATTGAGCTGGGAGCCTGATGATGCAGCGACTCAACCGTCACGACTTTCCCGGCGCGCACTATAGCGAACGGGTTATCCAGTTTGGTGAAGGCAATTTCCTGCGCGCCTTCATCGACTGGCAGCTCGACTGGCTCAATCAGCATCAAGACACTGATGCGGGCGTGGTGGTGGTGCGGCCACGCAATCGCGTGGTGGAAGAGACACTCAATCAGCAAGATGGCTTGTACACCACGCTGATTCGCGGGCTAAACACGGCGGGCGAGCAGGTGAGTGAACACCGCCTGATCCGCAGCGTGAATCGTGAAATCCAGCCGTATCAACAGGTTGACGAATTTCTCGCGCTGGCACGCGCGCCACAAATGCGTTTTGTCTTCTCCAATACCACGGAAGCGGGCATTGCCTTCGCAGAGCAGGATCGGCTGGACGATACGCCCGCCTCGTCCTTCCCCGGCAAGCTGACGCAGCTGCTGTGGGCGCGCTTCAACCATTTTGCCGGCGCCAGTGATAAAGGCTGGCTGGTGGTGCCCTGTGAACTGATCGATTACAACGGCGACACGCTGCGTGAGCTGGTGCTGCGCTATAGCCAGCATTGGCAGCTGCCGCCGGCGTTTGCCCGCTGGGTACAGGATCACTGCGCGTTCTACAACACGCTGGTGGATCGTATTGTCACCGGTTATCCGGCGGATAGCGCGGCGATCGAAGCTTCACTGGGCTACGAAGATCGTTATCTGGTGGCGGGCGAAGTCTATTACCAGTTTGTGATTCAGGGGCCGGACGCACTGGCGCAGGAGCTGCAGCTGCACGCGCTGGCGCCGGAAGTGAAGCTGGTGGACGACATCACGCCGTACAAAGCGCAAAAGGTAGCGATCCTCAACGGCGCACACACCGCGCTGGTGCCGGTGGCGTTTCAGGCCGGGCTGGAGAGCGTGGGAGAAGCGATGGATGACGCGCAGATGGCCGGTTTTGTCGATGCGCTGCTGCGCGACGAGGTGATCCCCACGCTGGATCTGCCGCGCGATGAGCTGCACGCCTTTGCCGACGCGGTGCAGCGTCGCTTCCGCAATCCCTTTATTCGCCATGCGTTGCTCTCCATCGCCCTCAACGGCATGACCAAATTCCGCACCCGTTTGCTGCCGCAATTATTCCTATCGCAGCAGCAAAACGGGCAATGGCCGGTGCGCCTGACCTTCGCTTTTGCCGCACTGCTGGCTTTTTATCGCGGTGCAGAGGGTGAACGTCACTGGCCGCTGCAGGACGACGAACACTGGCTGCAGCGTTATGCCGAACTGTGGCCAGCGGTACACAACGATAAACAGACTCCGGAACAGTTGGTGCGCGCGGTACTCAGCGATGCCAATCACTGGGGCGAAGATCTCACGCAGCGGCCTGGATTAGTCGCTGCGGTCAGCCAGCACCTGCAAAACATCATCGTCCACGGGATGCGGACGGCGTTGACACAACTGAGATAACGCTATGCAAGATGCCATTAGAATACATTCACGCGACAACGTTGCTGTGGCGTTGCGCGATTTACCAGCCAATACCCAGGTCGAAATCAATCAACAGACGATCACCTTGCAGCAGGAGGTTGGGCGCGGCCATAAATTTGCGCTGCAGCCTTTAATCACTGACGCGCTGGTGATCAAATACGGTTTGCCCATCGCGCACGCCACTCAGCCGATTGCGGCCGGCGAGATCATCCACTCCAGCAATGCGCGCACCAATTTGAGCGACGTGGATGAGTACGACTATCAACCCGATTTTCTCGAATTGCCGCCGCAAGCAGGCGACCGTGACGTGCAGATCTATCGCCGCGCCAGCGGTGAAGTGGGCATCCGTAATGAGTTATGGATTCTGCCCACCGTCGGCTGTGTTAACGGCATCGCACGGCAAATCCTGACGCGCTTTATGAAAGAGACCAATGACGCTGAAGGCATTGATGGCGTGCATCTGTTCAGCCATCCGTTTGGCTGTTCGCAGCTTGGACAGGATCATGAAAACACCCGCACCATGCTGCAAAATATGGTGCGCCATCCCAATGCCGGCGCGGTGCTGGTGATTGGCCTCGGCTGCGAGAACAATCAGGTCGATGTGTTCCGTGAAACGCTTGGTGGTTTCGATAGCGATCGCGTGCAGTTCATGGAGTGTCAGAAGCAGGATGATGAAGTGGAAGCGGGGCTGGAACGCCTGCACGAACTCTATCGCGCCATGCGCGAAGATCAGCGTCAACCTGGCAAACTTAGCGAGCTGAAGTTTGGTCTGGAGTGCGGCGGTTCGGATGGTTTTTCCGGCATCACCGCCAATCCCATGCTGGGCTGTTTCTCCGACCAGATGATTGCCAACGGCGGCACCACCGTGCTGACCGAAGTGCCAGAGATGTTTGGCGCAGAACGTATTCTGATGAGTCGCTGCCGCGATGAAGCCACCTTTGAAAAAACTGTGGCGATGATTAACGACTTCAAGCGCTACTTTATCGATCACCAGCAGCCGATCTACGAGAATCCCTCACCCGGTAACAAAGCCGGCGGCATCACTACGCTGGAAGAGAAGTCGCTTGGCTGCACGCAGAAGGCCGGACAAAGCCAGGTGGTGGATGTGCTGAAGTACGGTGAGCGCTTGCATACGCCGGGACTCAATCTGTTAAGTGCGCCTGGCAACGATGCGGTCGCTACTAGCGCGCTGGCGGGTGCGGGCTGTCATATGGTGCTGTTCACCACCGGACGCGGCACGCCGTATGGCGGTTTTGTGCCGACGGTGAAAATCGCCACCAATACGCAGCTCGCCGAGAAGAAGCCGCACTGGATCGATTTTAATGCCGGACGTTTGATTGAAGGGATGAGTATGGCGGAGATGCTGGAGGACTTCGTCGATATGATTGTGGCGATTGCCAATGGCCAACCGGCGCGCAATGAAACCAATGATTTCCGCGAATTAGCCATCTTTAAAAGCGGAGTGACCTTGTAAAACCAGGTCGCCATGAATGGCGACCCTACAAAATCTCGCTAATTATCCGTAGGGTCGCCATTAATGGCGACCCATTCAACAACCACACCTTATTCCGATTCTGAAACCGTACGACGCGGCTCGCGCTCGGCTTCAGCCTGGCATACGGCGGCGGTAAACAGAATATCCGTCGAGGAGTTCAACGCGGTCTCGGCGGAATCCTGCAGCACGCCAATAATGAAGCCCACCGCCACGACCTGCATCGCCAAATCATTCGGAATACCAAACATATTGCAGGCTACCGGGATCAGCAGCAGCGAACCGCCCGCCACGCCGGATGCGCCACAGGCACACAGCGACGCCACCAGACTCAACAGAATCGCGGTTGGCACATCCACCGAAATACCCAGCGTATGCACTGCAGCCAACGTCAACACAGTGATGGTGATCGAAGCACCGGCCATGCTGATGGTGGCGCCCAGCGGGATCGATACGGAGTAAGTGTCTTCATCCAGATTGAGACGCTTCGCCAGCGCCATATTCACCGGGATATTGGCTGCGGAACTGCGGGTGAAGAATGCGGTAACGCCACTCTCACGCATGCAGGTAAACACCAGCGGATAAGGGTTGCGGCGAATTTTCTGGAACACCAGCATTGGGTTGATCACCAGCGCCATAATCAGCATGCAGCCGAGCAGCAGCGCCAGCAGATTGGCGTATTCCCACAGCGCATCAAAACCGGTTGAGGCAAGAATGGAAGCGACAAGGCCAAAAATTCCCAGCGGCGCACAGCGGATCACGCAGCGCACCACCCAGGTCGCGGCATTTGACGCGTCATTAAGAAACGCTTTGCTGCTTGGGCTGGCATGACGAAACGCCAGGCCCAATCCCAGCGCCCACACCAGAATGCCGATGTAATTGGCGTTCATCAGCGCTTCAATCGGATTCGACACCATGCTCATCAGCAAACCGTGCAGCACTTCGGCAATGCCCGACGGCGGCGTAATTTGCGTGGCACCGACGTTCATCGACAGCGTCTGAGGGAACAGATGGCTGAAGATCACTGCCACAACCGCAGCAAAGAACGTGCTGAGCAGATACAGCATGATAATCGGGCGGATATTGGTTTTCTGTCCCTGCTGATGGTTAGCGATCGAAGAAATCACCAGCACCAAAACCAGCAGCGGCGCGACGGCTTTCAGCGCACGCACGAACAGCTCGCCCAGCAAGCCAACGGCCAGTGCGGCATCGCGTGAGAACCACGCCAGCGCCACGCCCGCCACCAGGCCGATCATGATTTGTTTTACCAGGCTTCCTGCGAACAGCGCGCCCAGACGTCCAATAAAGTTGTTTTGCATATCACAGTCTTTTTATATTTGCGGTCATGAGTATTGTGCGCGGTTCAACCACCCACAACGGTTTGCCCGGCGGAGTATAAGGAAAAGAGCTTATGAGGAAAGAGAAAATTCTGTGCATGCGCGGCAGATCGGTTTTTTGATCTGCTGATGATGGGAAGTGTGACAGATATATAAAAGGTTAAGGTTGCCACTGGCAAAACAAAGCAGGGGCGATTAGCGCCCCTGCAGAAGATTATGGTGAGATCTTCTTCTGGTCGTTTCTGTGGTTCACCCAGGCGTTGATCAGCAGCGTACCGCCGAGAATCACGCCCACCACCGTCAGCGAGATGCCGACGGGAATGTGATAGAACTCAACGATCAGCATCTTGATACCGATAAACACCAGCACAATCGCCAGGCCATATTTCAGCATCGAGAAGCGCTCCGCCACGTTAGCCAGCAGGAAGTACATGGCGCGCAGGCCGAGAATCGCGAACAGGTTTGAAGTCAGCACAATGAACGGATCGGTGGTCACCGCGAAGATGGCGGGAATGCTGTCCACGGCGAAAATCACATCGCTCAGTTCAACCATGATCAACACCAGCAGCAGCGGCGTAGCAAACAGCACGCCGTTTTTACGGGTGAAGAACTTCTCGCCGTCAAGGCTATCGGTCATGCGCAGATGCTTGCGCAGCCAGCGCACCACCGGCTTGTCGCCAACCGTGCTGTCATCTTCCTCTTTCGCCAGCGCCATTTTCAGGCCGGTGAACAGCAGGAAGGCGCCGAATACGTAAAGAATCCAACTGAACTGGGTAACCAAATAGCTGCCAGCGAAGATCATGATGGTACGCAGCACAATCGCGCCCAACACGCCATAAATCAGCACGCGGCGCTGCAGGTTGGCTGGGACGGCGAAGTAGCTAAACAGCATCAGCCAGACAAAAACGTTATCCACCGCCAGCGCTTTTTCTAAAACATAGCCGGTGAGGAAAGCGAGAGTTTGCGCGGTAGCGACTTCGCGCCCGGCGGTGCCGTCGAGATACCACCAGAAGGCAGCGCTGAACAGCAGTGAAACGGAGACCCAAATCAGCGACCAGACCGCTGCTTGTTTGAATGACATGGTTTGTGCGCCGCGTCGGCCCTGTAACAGCAGGTCGATCGCCAGCATTATGAGCACCACGACAGCAAAGCTGCCCCAAAGTAACGGTGTGCCAACTGAGTGCATAGTCGTATCCTTTTCCAGAAATAAAAAAGCGGCTGAAGTCAGAAGACGTCAGCCGCTTTGATCGTGCTGCAAGCAAACCTCGCCTTCCGGCAAGGTCTCACTTACAACTCAGAATAGGTTCCGGGTTGCCTGACGACCGGATGCGTTTCGCATATTGCGTTGCGCATCGTAATGACGATCAATCAGCTTACAAGTTACTCCCCTTTGCAGCGCTAAACATACGGAGTTCGATAATCGCTTTCAAGAGGGCGCCAGAAATGTTTTGCAATATTTACACTTCAGCCTGATCTGCCGGGAATACCACGCCGGTCTGGCGGCGAATTTCCGTGAGCAGTTGCGCCGTAATGCGCGAGGTTTCTAAGCCCGCATGCTCAACTTCACCGGCTTCCACCAATTTGGCGAAGGTTTCGGCTTCATACAGCATGGTGTTGATGTGCTGCGGCTGCGTCAGGTTTTGGCTCTCGCCGCCGCGCGGGATAAAGCGCAGTTGCTGGCATTCGGAGATCTTTTCAATTATCAGCGATCCCGCTTCGCCCTGAATCTCACTCGGGATCAGTGAATCGCTGACTTTTGAGTGCAACAGCGTGACATCAAAATCGCCGTAGCCCAGCACCACCACGCCATGCGCATCAACGCCACTTTCCAGTAGCGAAGCTTGCGCTTTGACCTGCTGCGGCGCGCCCCACAAGTTGACAGCGGCGGCGAGGCAGTAAAAGCCGATATCCATGATGGAGCCGTTCGACCAGCGAGGATTAAAGGTATTTGGATTCTCGCCATCCAGATAGCGCTGATAACGCGAGGAGTACTGGCAATAGTTGATCAGGGCTTTACGTAGTTTGCCCAATTGCGGCAGCGTTTTTTGCAGCTGCAGGAACGTCGGCAGGCTGGCGGTTTTAAAGGCTTCGAACAGCACCACCTGATGCTGGCGCGCGCAGGCAATCATCGCCTCGGCTTCACGCAGGTTAGACGCCATCGGCTTTTCGCAAATCACATGCTTGCCGTGCGACATAAACAGTATCGCCTGCTCACTGTGCAGCGCATTCGGACTGGCGATATATACCGCATCGATCTCACTGCTGGCGGCAAGTGCGTCCAGTGAGGTGAAGGTCAGCTTGCAAGGATAATCCACCACAAAAGCGTCGGCCTGCTGCTGATTACGCGAATAGACGCCGCTCAGCTTCATCTTGCCGGTTTCATGCGCGGCGTCGATAAACTGGCGGGTAATCCAGTTGGTTCCCACGATGGCGAAACGAATCACGTGCTGCTCTCCTGCTAAAGTAAAACGGCAGAGTAACATGTTCATCTGAGCGCCAGGCAGGCGAAATTTGATCCTGAGATCCGCATTCCAATATGATGATGCCGCACAACTTTTTAACCGACTTAGCGGGGACGCGTGGGTGAGTGGAAGTAAACATGCTCTGAACTGGACCACATTACTGATCGCCATCCCCGTTGGATGCGTGGCCTCGCTGGTGACGCTGGCTTTTCGCGGCGTGATCGATGTCATTAACCGCCTGCTGTTCAACAGCGATAACGAAATCACCGTGGCGATGCATGTCTGGCCGTGGATCTTCTGGCCGCTGCTGGTGGGCGCGGGTGGCGTTATCGCCGGTTTTTTCCTGCGCTATGCGGTGGCGATTGAGAAACAGGAAACGGTGCAGACCGATTATCTGGAAGTTATTAACGCGCGCCTTGATGCGGTGCCGACCAAAACTTCGCTGTTCCGTGCGCTGTCATCGATTGCCAGTATCGGCAGCGGCGCGTCGATTGGTAAAGAGGGGCCGATGGTGCAGCTATCGGCGCTGAGCGGCAGTTTAATCGGGCGTTGGCTGCCCAAATCGCTCAATCTGCGCAACAGCGATATCGTGGCGATGGCCGCTGCCGCCGGGCTGTCGTCGGTGTATCACGCGCCGCTGGCGTCAGCGATATTTGTGGCGGAAATCGCATTTGGCATCTCGGCGCTGCAACGCTTGATTCCGTTGATTGTTTCGTCGGCGGTGGCGGTAATGACCATGTGGTCGCTGGGTTTTCGCAGCGCGCTTTATCCGTTATCCGAAGCGCTGTTCCAGATGGATATCAGCAGCTTGCTGATGACGTTGCTGATTGGTTTTGTCGCCGGTATCGCCGGTTGGCTGCTGATCAAACTGATTGCGCGCAGCAAGGCGCTGTTTGGCCGGGTGCGTTCGCTGCCGCTACGGCTGGGTGTGGGTGGATTAGCAGTGGGCTTTCTGGCGCTGATCTCCACCGATATTCTCGGTAATGGTTACGAAGTGATCGTCAAAATCATTGATGGCCAATATCTGCTGATGGGTTTGCTGGGATTGCTGGTGTTAAAAACGCTGGCGACCACGCTGTCGGTGGGCTCCAACGCGGTGGGCGGGCTGTTTACCCCTTCATTATTGATCGGCGCACTGCTTGGCGTGGCGCTGGCGCAGATGGGCGTGATGCTGCATTTACCGGTTGGCAATACCTTGCTGTATGCGGCGATCGGCATGGCGGCGGTGCTGGCGGCGGTCAGTCAGGCGCCGTTAATGGCGATGCTGATGGTGTTAGAGATGACGCTGAATAGCAGCCTGCTGTTCCCGATCATGATCGCGTCGGTGCTGGCATCGATGGTGGTCTATCGCCTGCAATCGTCCAGTACTTATCCGGTGGTGAGCAGCCATTTCAGTCGTTCCGAAGCCAAGTATGATTTCGATAACATGCGCGTCGACCAGCTGATCATTCCCGGCGCAGCGCTGCAGCCGGAAGAGTCGGTGGGGCAGGCGCTGGCGGTGAGCTCACTCAAGCGTGAACGTTATGTGTATGTGATTAATAGCGAAGGTCAATTTCTCGGTGTGGTGTCGATTCACGATATCTCACGCAAGGTATTGTCGCAGGAGATCACGCTGCATTCGCCCGTTAGTAGCGTGATGGACAATAACTTTCCCTGCATTTATCAGAATCAAAGCATGCGCGAAGGCTGGGAAGCCTTCGCCCGCGTCACGCTTGAGCGCTTGCCGGTGCTGAATAATCCGCAGGAGCGCCGTTTTATGGGCGCACTGACCAAAACCAGTTTGATTCAAAAAGCGCAGGAGTTTCTTTAAGCCGCGTTGCCGCGCATCGCCTGGTCGGTCATCCACAAGCGGGCGTCAAACTCCAGCTGATGATAATTCGGTTCCATGTGGCAGCAGAGTTGGTAAAACGCTTTGTCGTGCTCTTTCTCTTTAAGGTGCGCCAGTTCGTGCACCACGATCATGCGCAAAAACGCTTCCGGTGCGAGACGGAAGAAAGTGGAGATGCGAATCTCCGCTTTGGCTTTGAGATTGCCGCCTTGCACGCGCGAAATCGCCGTGTGCAACCCCAACGCGTGCTTCATTACTTTGATCTTATTGTCCCAAATCACTTTGCTCACCGGCGGCGCGCTGCGCATGTAGCGGTTTTTCAGCGCCTGGGTGTAATCATAGAGCGCCCGGTCGCTGACGATATTGTGCGTATCGGGATAGCGTTGCTGGAGAAATGAACCTAAACGCTCATGTTCGATCAGCGTCTGAACCTGCTCGAGGATGTTTTCAGGGTAACCCTGCAGATAGATTAATGACATTGGGATTCCCGGCGAAAGACAGTATACTGCGCCCCCTTTTTAGGGCGAAAATCGCGCAAAGTGTACCACGCCGGAGATTCCATGAGCCAACTTGAACTGACCAATCGCACGCTGACGCTGCACCGCTTCCCGCCAATGCGTGAGGAAAGCCCGCTACAGGCGTGGGATTCCGCCGATGAATACCTGCTGCAGCAAGAGCTGCCAGAGGGCCCGGTATTGGTGTTCAACGACAGTTTTGGTGCGCTGACCTGCGGGCTGGGCGCACGTCCTGTGTGGCACGTTAGCGATTCGCTGCTGAGCGAACAGGCGGCAAAACAGAACCTGCGTCTCAATGAGATGGATGAAGATCAGGTGCACTTTATCGATAGCCTGGCGCCACTGCCCGCCGCGCCGGCGGTGGTGATGATCAAAATTCCCAAAGCGCTGGCGTTGCTGGAGCATCAACTGCGTGCATTGCGCGAAGTGATCACGCCAGACACGCTGATTCTGGCGGCGGCGAAAGCCAAAGATATTCACAACTCTACGTTGCAGCTGTTCGAGCGCATTTTGGGCGAGAGCAAAACCTCGCTGGCGTGGAAAAAAGCGCGTCTGATTTATAGCCGCTACACCGCGCCTCAATTAGCGGATCAGCCAGCAACCACCGTTTGGCCGCTGGATGATTCTGCATACCAGATCCATAACCATTCCAACGTGTTCTCCCGCGCGTCGCTGGATGTGGGCGCACGCTTCTTTATGCAGCATCTGCCTTATGACATTGAAGGTGAGATTCTCGATCTGGGGTGCGGTAATGGCGTGATTGGTTTGCTGGCGCTGGAGCAGAACCCGAACGCGGACGTGCTGTTTTATGACGAATCCTACATGGCGGTGGCATCAAGCAAACTGAACGTGGAAGTGAACCGTCCCCAGGATATGGAGCGCTGTCAGTTCCGCGTTAACAACGTGCTGAGTGGCTTCCCGTCCGATCGCCTGCACGCGGTGCTGTGCAATCCACCGTTCCATCAGCAGCACGCGGTGACCGATCATTTGGCGTGGCAAATGCTGCGTGATGCCAAACGTTGCCTGCAGTACGGCGGCGAGTTGCGCATCGTCGGCAACCGCCACCTCGGCTATCACGTCAAAATGAAAAAGCTGTTTGGTAACTGCGAACTGGTGGCGTCTAACGCCAAGTTCGTGGTGCTGCGTTCGGTCAAACTGCGTTAATTAGATACTCAGCGCCAGTTCGGTCGCCTGAGCTATGGCGCGGCGAGCATCCAGCTCCTGCGCCACATCTGCACCGCCAATCACCCGAACGGATTTACCTCGCGCGCTGAGCTGGTCCGCCAGCAGGCGCAGCGGTTCCTGTCCGGCACAAATCACAACGTTATCCACCGCCAGCGTTATCGCTTCGCCCTGATGACGCAGATGTAATCCGGCATCATCAATTTGCAAATACTCGACGTCGCCCCACATCTGCACGCCGTGCGCCTGCAAGCTGGCACGGTGGATCCAGCCAGTGGTTTTCGCTAAGCCTGCGCCCGGCTTGCCGGATTTGCGTTGCAGCAGCCAGATTTGCCGATCGGCGGGCTGTGGCTGTGGCGCAATCAAACCGCCACGCGCCTGCAGGCTGCGGTCGATGCCCCAGCTTTGGTAGAAATCGTCATGGCTGGATTGATGCAGCAGAAACTCGGCGGTATCAAAACCAATGCCGCCCGCGCCGATAATCGCCACGCGTTTTCCCACCGGTTTTTTATCGCGTATCACATCGAGGTAGCTCAGCACGCTGGGATGATCGATGCCAGGAATCGTCAGCTGGCGCGGCAAGATACCGGTGGCGATAACCACTTCGTCAGCGGTTTCCAGTTCGTCTGTGGTGACGCGATGTTCTGTTTTAATCGTCACGCCCGCAGCAGCAAGCTGATGACGGAAATAGCGCAGCGTTTCGCTGAATTCGGCCTTGCCGGGAATCTGTCGGGCGATATTAAACTGCCCGCCAATTTGTGTGTCGGCTTCGTACAGCGTGACCTGATGGCCGCGCTCGGCCGCCTGCAGCGCGAATGCCATGCCGGCAGGTCCCGCGCCCACCACCGCTAACTGCTTTGGCTGTTCGGTGGCGATCACCGGCATCAGCGTTTCATGGCAGGCGCGTGGATTCACCAGGCAAGAGGTGACTTTGCCGACAAAGATTTGATCGAGGCAGGCCTGATTACAGGCAATGCAGGTATTGATGGCATCAGGCTGGCCGGTTTCTGCTTTACGAACGAAAGCCGCATCGGCGAGGAAAGGGCGAGCCATCGAAACCATATCGGCGATGCCTTCACGCAGAAGTTGTTCAGCCACATCGGGATGGTTGATGCGGTTAGTGGCAATGACCGGCACCGACACGCGCTCGCGCAGATGCTGGGTGACCCAGGCAAAACCGGCGCGCGGCACGCAAGTGGCGATGGTAGGAATGCGCGCTTCATGCCAGCCAATACCGCTATTAAACAGCGTAACGCCGTTCTGCTCCAGCGCTTGCGCCAGCGACAGCGTTTCCTCGAGCGAACTGCCGTTATTGACCAAATCAAGCATCGACAGGCGGAAGATGATGATGAAGTCGCTGCCGACAGCATCGCGCACCGCTTGCGTCACAGTTAACGCAAAGCGCTGACGCCGCGCCACATCGCCGCCCCAGTCATCCTCACGCTGATTGGTATGTGCCACCAAAAACTGGTTAATCAGATAACCTTCCGAACCCATAATCTCCACGCCGTCATAGCCGGCCTGTTGCGCCAGTTTGGCGCAGTGTGCGAAGTCCTGAATGGTTTGATGAATATCCGCATCGCTGAGCGCCTGCGGTGTAAAGGGATTTATCGGCGCCTGCAACGCCGAAGGGGCAACCAGATCGCGTTGATAGCTGTAGCGACCAGCATGCAGAATCTGCAGCGCAATTTTCCCGCCTTCTGCATGCACCGCATCGGTGATGATACGGTGCCAGTTGCACTGACTATCCTGGTTTAGGATCGCTCCGCCATGTGCCACCACGCCTTGCGGATTGGGCGCAATACCGCCGGTGACAATCAGCGCCACACCTTCGCGTGCGCGCTCAGCGTAGAAGGTAGCCAGACGTTCGGCACCTTCAGCATGTTCTTCCAATCCGGTATGCATCGACCCCATCAGGAAACGGTTTTTAAGGTGGGTGAAACCCAAATCTAGCGGGGCGAACAGATGGGCATAATGTTCAGACATGATCACATACTCAGAAAGTGGTCGGATGAGTGAACTCTAGCGGGAATTTGCAGGGAAGGAAGTGTGTGGCGTTCAGCCTGTGAGAAGCATCAAAAAAAAGCAGGGCGGTAAGTCGCAGACGAAAGTATCGGACTTCTTTCGCCAGGCACGGGAAGAAACCTACTCGCCCTGTAATAGCATGAAGAAGGGGCTAATAAATTAGCTCTGTGGTTGTTAATTCCTTTATAACTCAATCTTTTTAAAAACTGTCCAGGGTAAGGACAAGGCACATCATGCCATGTCACTACACTGTTTATCCGCAAGACTAGTCTTGATTTTTCTTTTAGCACG
The DNA here is from genome assembly GCF_031974595.1 of Pantoea sp. CTOTU46764. NCBI lineage: Bacteria > Pseudomonadati > Pseudomonadota > Gammaproteobacteria > Enterobacterales > Erwiniaceae > Pantoea > Pantoea sp. CTOTU46764. Next base: position 55,008 of record NZ_DALYOQ010000001.1, read on the forward strand.
CACCATTACGACGTGCGAGTTCGATGATATCGACCAGGTTTTTTGACTCAAGTTTTTGGAATATTTTTGTTTTATAGGTGCTGATGGTTTTGTTATTCAATCCTAATTCACAAGCTATGGTTTTATTCGACTTTCCCTGTGCAAGTTGCCGTAAAATCAAGTTTTCACGATCTGTTAAACGCGAAAGCATATCTTGTTCGTTCACGTAACGCTGACGTTTATCCAGAATGTCACCAGGAAGATAATTTACATTGTTAGATACACAGCCAATAGCAGCGATCAGCGTTTGAATCGGATCATATGTAGATACGAATCCGTTTACTCCCTGGCTAAGTGACTGTAATGAAACAGGGTTGTTCCCACTGTGGCCAATTAGGATAACTTTCATCCAGGTCTTGGATTTAACGATATCACGCAAAAAAGCAATACCGTTTTTCTCTTTGAAGTCCGGGGCCAATATGAGTATGTCGATGTGATGATGAATAATATCATCTATGCCTTCGTTAATTGTGTGCGCAGTAGTGACACAATTAAAACCGTTCATTAATAATAAAGCCTGCACGCCGGCGGCAACCAAACGATGCTCATCAACGATGAGGATTTTTGCATTAAACATATATCTCCCTTAACGGCACCGTAATGATGACGCTGACGGCCATTATGTCCGGCAGAATAATAGGGCGAACCGAGAAATGTCTCGATAAGATTATGATTCTAGGAATCTTGCTGATTTTTCAAGCGATGTTTCTCAAATTCATCCAATGACTCGTCGACACGTTTCATCTCTTGGATAATTTGCTGAATTAACGATTGTGAATTGTGCCCTTCCTCAAGGTGCTTTTCCAGCTTGCGGCCCAATTCAACCAGAACGGTAGCATTAAGTATTGCTGCTCCTCCTTTAAGTTTATGTCCAAGCTGCGACAATGTATTGGCATCATCCGTCTGCTGAAGTGATGCCACTAATTCATCGTGACTGCTTCGTATGCTGGTGAGTAATGCCAGGCAACCTTCGCTGTCTTGTTCGGCCAATTGTGTGAAAAGCTGCGGGTAAGAGGCAATACTCGGTTCTAATGGAGTTATTGACGTCACTAGCATTTCTGGTTGTAGGGCACTGCGACGGGTACAGCGTGCAACCTGCGTCAGTAAGCTCTCTAAATTTAGCGGCTTGAAAAGACAATCGTTCATTCCCGCCTGTAAGCAGCGTTGCATGATATGCTGCTCAGCCGATGCAGTCAGGCCGAATAACATAATCGGTGTTAATTGATGATCCTGCTCGTATTGCCGTAGCGCCTCAGTGAACTGAAAACCGTTCATACCGGGCATATTGCAGTCAGTAATGATAAGATCGAAGCGTAACGGATCCTGTTGCCATAATGTCAGTGCTTCAGCTGCACTTTCACTCACCATGACTTGATGTCCGGCCAGTTCCAGCTGTTTGCCGAGCAGCAATCGATTGGGGGCGTGATCGTCAATGATCATCACCGAGAGCTTGTCTGACATCAGCGGCTGCGACAAATGAGGTTGTGTTTGATCCTGAGGTTCACCCGGCAAGGCACGGAAGTAAAAAGAGAATACCGCGCCCTCACCCGGCGAACTTTCTACAATTAACTCACCATCCAGTAAATGTGCCAGATTACGACAGATGCTTAGTCCTAATCCGGTGCCAATCTGCTGCTGCTGGCGATCGCCGACCTGTACAAAAGGTTCGAAAATGGCGTGCTGTTGATCTTCCGTCATGCCACAGCCTTGATCGCTAACTTCAATCACGAATTCGCAACCCTCCTCCTCTTGCGCGATGCCCTGCATGAGGACAACCGTAACAGTGCCGTTGTCGGAAAACTTAATGGCGTTGCTTATTAGATTAGAAAGGATTTGATTGAGCATTAATGGGTCCGTTTTCACCCAGTAAGCGGCAATATCCATTTCTATCCGCAATTCAAGGCCCTTAATCTCTGCTTTATTACGAAAAAGCGTGACTGCTTGATCAAGTACATCAGGAAGATAGATTGTTTCTAATGTTGGCTGATAAAGGCCGGATTCGATTTTCGACAGATCGAGAATATCACCAATCAATGACAGCAGTGCGCGTGCTGAGTTATAGGCGACGCGGATATTCTCTGATAGCGAATCCGGTGGTTGTAAGCGAGTTTCTAATTCCAACAAGCCAATCATAGCGTGTAGTGGCGTGCGGATCTCATGGCTCATGCTGGCAAGAAATTCACTTTTGGAGCGGTTGGCTTTATCAGCCACATCTTTGGCGAGCTGTAACTCCTGCAACAGCGCATTGCGTTCAGTGACATCCAGCCAGCCTCCGATAACGCCTGCGACATCACCGTGCCGATCGCGAAACGGCAGCGTCCAGTGATAAAGCTGGAATGAAAGCTGATCAAAGTCCATATGGATGTCGCGTATGACGGCTTCGCCATCCAGTAACGTTTTCTGATAGCCATCTTCAATACTATGAATATTGGCGTTATTGCCTGTCAAAACGTCCGAAAGTCGTTTTCCGATGACCTCTTCGCGCCGGAAATTCATAAAATTCAGGTAGGCATTGTTGCAATCCACCAGCCGGGTTTGTTTGTCGCGAATATACATAGCAACGGGCGAATCATTAAACAGCGTATGGGTGAAATTGAGCTGATTTTTGAGCGCGTTTTCGGCCTGAATACGCTGTTGAATGACCCTACGCAGATGGCGGTTCCATAAAAGAATCAGTGCTATCAAACCGGTTGAGACTGATACGATCAGCAAGATAATTTGTTTGTGGTTCTGCCAGGAAGCACTTAAAAACGGCATATCTGACTGACGCCACTGCGCCAGTAATTTGAACATCGTTTCCGGCGGAATTGCGATTAATGCTTTATTAATGATGCTAACCAGCATTTCATTACCGGGCTCTACGCGCATCACAAAGCGTGCCGGCTCGGCACCCAAAGTCGTTTCGACAATAAAGTCATCTGCATAATGGTTGTGGAGCAAGTTATCCGCAAAGATTTTTGGCAGCACTACCGCATCAATTTCTTGCGTCTGCAAAGCGCGTAAGGCCTGTAAAGGGTCATCGACGTAGGAGAGATTCAGATGGGGATAATGCAGCAGCATCCAATCTTTCATTTGCCTGTTGTTGAGCATGAGAGCAGAACCAAACGGGAAAGTATTCCGAGCCATAATATTGCGGGGGCGCTTATGGCGAATAATAACCCAGTGTGAAACCAGCCAGGATCGGGTAACCAACTGAGGAGGAATTTCATGGGTAAGCATCTCTAGTGCATATAGATGTGGAGAATGCTTATCGGCTTGATTACGGCTACTTTCTTCCTGAACTTCTGGATTGAAGGTGATGCCACTTAGGTTGGCAATAAGATCTAAGACGTCAATGATCATGCCGCGAAAGGGCATACCCCCGCTGCGACTGCTGAGTGGCGCGAGGGTTTGCGGTAGTGCGGTATTGATAAGTGGGTGTTCCTGTAGCCACTTCTCCTCTTCATGGGAAAGTGCAAGTGGATTACGTTGCAGCACATGGTACGTATCAAGCTGCCAGCGCTTCGCTATTTGCATTCGAATAGAGAGCGGAATTTGTGTCAGGGCAAGATTGATCGCATCGGCAAGTTGTGGATAACGCGGACTAATGCCAAAGCTAACATTCATCGCGAGAGAGTGATCATCTTTCGTGATTTCCAGCGCATTTGCGAACATAAAGCGATTGAGGTGCATAAGTGTGGCGGCGCTGCCCCAAACTCGCTCTGATTGACCAAAAACCGTCGCCGCGACAGCATCGTAGTAACCGGGAAAACGCACCAAAACATCACTCTTATAAATCTCTTCCAAATGCGCACGCAGCAATGCTGAACCTGACCAGGCCATACGATTAGGTCCATCATGATTGAGTTCATTGCGCTCTTCAGGATTAAAACCTATCGCTGCGTAATCCAGCATCCAGGGTTCGCTGGCGATCAATGATTGCGGCTCTGCGAGTGAGGGTTGATCCACATAGATCGCTAATAGATGCATTTCTCCGCTGGTTAAGGCTTCCAGGGCCGCGCTGTGGCTGGCGTAATAATGGATTTCTACCGTGGTATCCAGCATATTTTGAATTAGAGAGAGATAATCCGCACTTACGCCTTCGAATCGCCGCGTATCCATATCCATAAAAAAAGGCGGTTGTGGTTTCCCAGCTACAGCAACTTTGAGTACGTGATTACGAAACTCTGAAGTAATAGGCTCAGCCAGTTGCAAAGCAGGTTGAGCAGTATCATATCGCGCCAGTAATTGCAGTTTTTTCTCTGATGCTATTAATGAACATGAAAATAAAGCCAAAAAAAATACAGCTAACAAGCGAAAGGTATTAAGGTTGATTAGCACGCAGCCTTCTTAAAATATTCATTAATGTCAATCAGGACTATCGAGTATAAGGATATTGTTATCTTTCGCTCGCTCTATTCTTTTGCTGAGAATATTTTGCGACCATTCTCAAATATTTGATTTTTAGTGAAAGAGTGTCTGTGAAGGTGGTGTTACGATATGGCTACAATTAATTATTAAATTCAGTAAGTTATATTGCTCATTTTCTTTCAAGACAATTCTTATGTGGTCTTGTTAAGGAGTTAAGTCAGACTTTTCCCACTTTTACGTGAGCAGGCAAGTAAAAATTTATCACGATAAAATATAAACCTAAAGAGGCATATAAAAATGGCCGCTGTTAGGGTGACTCTATCAATTTAAAATTCTGATGTTGTGAATGCTACTCTTTCACGACTGCTGTAATCGATACCATTTATTTATTGAAGCAGTTGTGGTGGTCAGAATTGGACAAAGTTAATGCTGTAATAAAGGAATAAATAAATGGTATATGCACATAATAAACAAGTGCGTGTGGCTGTCCTTGATGATCACCCAATGGTCCGTACCGTTTTCGAGTTGTGTTTAAAACATGAGTCCGATATTCATTTGGTGGGAACCTGGGCTTCAAGTAATGAATTATTTAATCAGCTAAGGAGTACCGTGGTTGATGTGCTGGTACTGGATTTCCTGCTGGGCGAGCGTGAACTGGATGGTTTGGCGTTGGTGAAGCAACTGCGTAATCACTATCCGCAGCAAAAAATTCTGATCTCTTCTTCAATGGAGAGTCCTGCCATCGTCAAAATGGTGCTGAGCGCGGGTGTAAAAGGCTTCATTGGTAAGAGCCACAACATGCAAGAGATCACACACGCTATTCGTCAGGTGGCACAAGGACGTTTGTTCCTGTCAAAAGAAGTCGCCTATGAAGTGGAAAATCTCTATGTCATGAGTGAAGAGTCACTGGATGAAAGCCTTGATTTCAGCAGCAAAGGCAACATGTATGAGAAGGTGAAAACCCTCAGCCCGCGCGAAGTGGAAGTGGTGCGTTGTTTTCTCGATGGTTTAAGCGTGTCGCAAATTGCCGTGAAGTTTAAGCGCAGCCGTAAAACGGTGAGCGGACAAAAACAATCGGCTCTGAAAAAACTCGGTTTGCGCTCCGATTCTGAGCTGTTCAAATACAGCCACGACCTGATGTCAGGCTATTAATTTTCTTCACAGGCGGCCACATACGGCCGCCAGTAGCCTCCTCTGCATTGCATACTTCACGTTCCAGGTAACACCTTTCCGTAACATGTCTTTAGGTGATCTTCATCACAGTTTAAAGCTGCGTAACCCGGTCTGATGGCGCCCATTGCTACAGCACTTATGGGGACGTTATGAATATCGAAACGCAATCCGGCATGATCACTGGAAAAAAACAAGTCAGCGTTGCACAGCAGCAGGTGAAATGGGACGGCAAAGGTACGTTGGTGCGCATCACGCGTGGCGGCATTTGTGGCTCCGATCTGCATTACTATCAGGAAGGTAAGGTCGGCAGTTTTGAGATCAAAATGCCGATGATTCTTGGCCATGAAGTGATTGGCTACGTGGTTGAGAGCGATGACCCGAATCTCAAACCCGAGCAAAAAATCGCGGTAAATCCCTCAAAGCCCTGCGGCACCTGCAAATATTGCCAGCGCGATCAGGAAAATCAGTGCACCACCATGCGTTTCTTCGGCAGCGCCATGTATGTGCCGCACGTTGATGGCGGTTTTACTCAATATAAAGTGGTCGATAGCGCGCAATGTGTGCCGTTCCCGCAGGATGCCGACGAAACGGTCATGGTATTTGCTGAGCCGCTTGCGGTTTGCATTCACGCTACGCAGCAGGCGGGCGATCTCACTGGCAAGCACGTGTTCATTTCGGGCGTGGGTCCGATTGGCTGCCTGATTGCGGCGGCGGCAAAAGCGCGTGGCGCCGCCTCCATTGTGTGCAGCGATATCAGCGAGCGTTCACTGGAGATGGCGCAGCAAATGGGCGCAACCGACGTGATTCATGCCGCAGAGGGCGATTTCGTGCCATACCTCGCCGACAAAGGCTATTTCGATGTGGCGTTTGAAGCCTCTGGTCATCCTTCTTCGCTGCAGCGCTGCCTTGATGTGGTGTGCGCCAAAGGCACGCTGGTGCAGGTTGGTATGGGCGGCACCATCCCCAATTTCCCAATCATGGCGCTGATTGCCAAAGAGATAAATCTGGTCGGTTCCTTCCGCTTTACCCATGAATTCAACACCGCCGTCGAATGGCTAGCTACTGGCGTGGTGAATCCGTTGCCGCTGTTCAGTGGTGAGTTCGCCTTGCAGGATATTGATGCCGCGCTGCAGTTTGCCGGCGATAAAACCCGTGCCGCTAAAGTTCAGTTAACTTTTTAAGGAGCAGTGATGAGCCAGTTATTTTCTCTCGAAGGCAAGCGTGTGCTGCTTACCGGTTCGGCGCGTGGTATTGGGTTTTTGCTGGCGCGTGGCTTAGCGGAAGCCGGTGCCGAAGTGATTGTCAACGCCACCACGCTCGAAGGGGCAGAGAAGGGCGCCGCGCATCTGCGTGAGTTGGGCTTACGCGCGCACGCCAAAGCGTTTGATGTCACGCAATCGGCGCAGGTTAAGCAGGCGGTGGATGAGATTGAAGCGGAGTGGGGCGCGATTGATGTGCTGGTAAATAATGCCGGCATTCAGCGCCGCCGACCTTTCCTGGAATTCCCGGAGCAGGACTGGAATGACGTCATTGCGGTAAACCAGACCGCCGTATTCCTGGTTTCGCAAACCGTGGCGAAAAAAATGGTTGAGCGTCAGCAGGGCAAAATCATCAATATCGGTTCGATGCAGAGCGAATTAGGGCGCGACACCATCACGCCTTACGCGGCCTCCAAAGGCGCGGTGACTATGCTGACGCGCGGCATGTGCGTGGAGCTGGCGCGTCACAATATTCAGGTCAACGCCATTGCGCCGGGCTATTTCGTCACTGAGATGACCCAGGCGCTGGCAGACGATCCTGCCTTTACCGGCTGGCTCACCAAGCGTACGCCAGCCGCACGCTGGGGCAAGCCGGAAGAGTTGATTGGTGCGGCTGTATTCCTCGCTTCCGGTGCATCGAACTTTGTTAACGGGCATCTGCTGTTCGTTGACGGTGGCATGCGCGTCGCCGTGTGATACCTGGACGCGGCTGGCGTTATCGTCGGGCCGCGCCTAAACCTTAATCACCCCTCTGTATTCCTAAGGATAATAAAAAATGCCAATAACCATCATTGTGCTGGGTGTGATACTGCTGCTGGTGTTGATGATTGTATTTAAGGTCAATGGTTTCATTGCGTTGGTGTTTGTCTCGGCGGTGGTCGGTATCGCCGAAGGCATGACGCCGCTGAACGTGATGGCCTCGATCCAGAAAGGTATCGGCTCCACGTTAGGCGGATTAGCGATGATCCTCGGCTTCGGCGCCATGCTCGGGAGACTGGTTTCCGATACCGGTGCCGCACAACGCGTTGCCACCACGCTGATCGCCGCGTTTGGTAAAGAGCGGCTGCAATGGGCGCTGGTGGTGACCGGATTGATTGTCGGGCTGGCGATGTTCTACGAAGTCGGTTTCGTGCTGCTGCTGCCGCTGGTGTTCACTATCGTGGCAGCTGCCGGTCTGCCGCTGCTGTACGTCGGCGTGCCGATGGTCGCCGCGCTCTCGGTCACGCACTGCTTCCTGCCGCCACATCCGGGCCCAACGGCGATTGCCACCATCTTTGGTGCCAATCTCGGTACAACGTTGCTCTACGGTATGATCATCACCATTCCAACGGTGATTATTGCCGGACCGGTTTTCTCGAAGTTCCTCAAAAGCTTTGAGAAGTCACCGCCGGAAGGGCTGTATAACCCAAAAATCTTCACGGAAGAGGAGATGCCGGGCTTTGGTATCAGTATCTTTGCCACAGTGATTCCCGTGGTACTGATGGCGATTGCCGCCGTCTTCGAATTAACCACACCGAAAGAGAACGCGCTGCGTCAGTTCTTTGAATTCATCGGCAATCCAGCGGTAGCGCTGTTTATCGCGGTAGTAATCGCCGTGCTGACGTTGGGGCTGCGCAATGGCCGTAAGATGGAAGAAGTGATGGATATGTGCGGCGAATCGATTGCCGCCATCGCCATGATCATCTTTATCATCGCAGGCGGCGGTGCGTTCAAACAAGTGCTGGTGGACAGCGGCGTGGGTAACTATATCGCCGATATGATGAAGGGATCGTCTCTTTCACCGCTGCTGATGTGCTGGACGGTGGCGGCAATGCTGCGCGTGGCGCTGGGTTCGGCCACGGTGGCCGCCATCACCACCGCCGGTATTGTGACGCCGATTATCGCGGCCACGCACGCCGATCCGGCCTTGATGGTGCTGGCGGTGGGTTCCGGCAGCGTGATCGCTTCACACGTTAACGATCCCGGCTTCTGGCTGTTCAAAGGCTACTTCAACCTGAGCGTGGTGGAAACCCTGAAAACCTGGACGGTGATGGAAACGCTGATCTCGATTCTCGGTTTAGCCGGCGTACTGGCGCTCAATGCGATAATTCACTGATCGACAAGGCTTCACAAGGATGTGAAGCCCTCAACCACGCGTGCGGATCCACGAGAAACGTGACTGATAGCCGCTGTCAAAATGGGTGTTGTAGCGATAGCTGGAACCCGATTCCGCCATGCAGTAAGTACAAACGTTTAGCACCTCAATATGTTCCGCCACTATTCCCCGCTGTAACAACAAGCGCCGCGCCAGATTAGGCAAATCAAACCAGATTCCATCATGCTGAGTCCGCGCCTGCGGACGGATCGCTTGTGCGTTATGCGGCTGCTGAGTGAAGTAGGGTAACGGCGGAAGATCGTCACGATCCTGCATCTGTGTCACCAGATCGTTACCCAGCTCATAGCAGCACGGCCCGATCGCCGGACCGATGGCCACACGCAGCGTTTCACGGCTGGCGCCGCGTTCCAGCAGACGATCAATCGCGTTGTTCAATACGCCACCGAGTGTGCCTTTTAATCCGGCGTGCACCGCCGCCACTTGCTGTTGTTGCGGGTCGGCAAATAACACCGGCAGACAATCGGCGGTATATACCGCGACCGGCAGATGATCTTCGCCAATCAAACCATCTGATTCGCAACGCTTAGGCGGGATGTTTTGATTAGCCAGCAGCACATTGGCGCTGTGACGCTGTTGGCCGTAAGCGGCATTGACTGGAACGGGCTGGCCCGCCGGTTGAAACGCGTATTCCAGCCAGGAAAACGCATCCAATAGTCTCGAGCGTGGACCGCTGTGCGGGTGCTGTGCCATAAGTGTCTCCTCTCACCAAACGGCTGCTTTCTGCTGCCCACAGCTTACGTTAACTGCTACATTTTTAAAGCTTTACAAAAACTGCCCCTAATCACTTAAGGATGAAATGATGAAGAAAACCACTTTGCTGGCGGCGTCCGGCTTAATCGCGTTGGCGTTGACCGGTTGCGCGCAACCTGCCAAACAGCAGGCTCAGCAGCAGCTCGGTCAGCAATCGGTACTGGCAGTGAACTGGTTCCAGCAATCCGGCGAATATCAGGCATTGAGCTGGCAGGCGTTTAACAGCGCGCGCATGGCTTTTGATCAGGCGCCATCGCTGGCGGGTAAACCGAAAGCGGTTATCGTCGATTTGGATGAAACCATGATTGATAACAGCGCCTATAGCGCGTGGCAGGCAAAAAATGGCCAGCCCTTCTCCGGTAAAACCTGGTCAGCGTGGACGCAGGCGCGTCAGGCCACCGCCGTGCCGGGCGCAGTGGAGTTTGCTAACTACGTCAACAGCCACGGCGGCACTATGTTCTATATCTCCAACCGCGATCAAAAAGACTATGCCGCAACCGTGGAGAACCTGAATAAGCTGGGCTTCAGCGGGGTGAGCGAGAAAACAGTGCGCCTGAGCACCGGCAATTCCAACAAGCAAGAGCGCTTCGATGCGGTGAAAAACGCGGGTTACAACGTGGTGCTGTATGTGGGCGACAACCTGAATGACTTTGGCGGTTCAACCTGGCATCAGGGAAATGCGCAGCGTCAGCAGTTCGTGAGCCTCAACCATCAGCGTTTTGGCACCCAATTCATCGTGTTACCCAACCCGCTGTATGGCGACTGGGAAAGTGGCATGGCAGAAAACTACAACAAACTGACGCCTGAACAGCAATTGCAGGTGCGTGAAGCGCGTATGAAAGCGTGGAACGGTAAATAATTCGTCAGGTGAAATAGCGTCTGCTTAGGCAGGCGCATTCATGCCCACTTCAGGTCCAGTTATATTTACACTCCTGCGTAACTATTATTCTCCTCACGGTTTTCCTGATCTCTTACTTAATTTGATGAGAATGAGCAGTGAATTATATTGTCTTGCTGGCAAAATGGCAGTGAATAACGCTAATCATAAATTTTATAATTAGGAATCTTCCCAGCTCAAAAGGCTTAATTCTTATCGCCACTTGAAAGGCACAGCATTATTACGTGTATATTTTTGTAATTGCATCACGAATATTATATTTAAAGATGCCCTTATTTAACTGTTAATAATCATTTTTATCGTTTTCGCTCAATGCTTGCCCACTTGCATAAACTTACCAAATTAATATATTTACTGAAGTTTTGTTTACAAAAAGACGCATTTTGTCGACGTCACAAATATTCCTGATGCAACACTATGCTTAAGCGTCTATAAACAATTTCTGTGAGGAAGTTCTGCTTTCATCCTCAATTGTTCTCCATAGCCGCGTTTAATGACGTCGCTATTTAGCTGAAAGCGATATTTCAAAACGTTGAGAGAAGATTATTGTGACGACCCTGAAACCCTTATTAGCGATAAATAGCAGTCTGGCTTTCCAGCGCCGCGCGCGGTTAATTCAGCAATCTGCAGAGGAATCAACGCCATGAATTTAAGCACGCTTCGTCAGGATATTCCGGCTGGATTAGTGGTGTTTCTGGTCGCGCTGCCGCTCTGTCTTGGCATCGCGCAGGCAAGTGGATTGCCCCCCTTTGCTGGTCTGCTAACCGGTGTGATTGGCGGTTTGCTGGTTACTGCGCTCAGCCCGTCGCGCTTTGCCGTCAGCGGTCCAGCGGCGGGTTTGGTGACGATTGTGGTCGCATCGATCGCCACGCTAGGAAGCTTTTCCGCCTTTCTCACCGCGCTGATTCTGGCGGGTGCGTTGCAGTGCCTGTTTGGCTTACTGCGTGCCGGACGCTTTATCGCGCTGGTGCCGAGCAGCGTGATTAAAGGCATGCTGGCGGCGATTGGTATTCTGCTGATTATGCAGCAAATTCCGGTAGCATTCGGCGCGGCGGGCGATGTCGAGCTGCTGTCGTTGGTTAACGGGGAGTTTCAATTTTCGCGCAGTGCGATGCTGGTTGCTGGCGCGGGATTATTGATTCTCTGGCTATGGACCACACCGCTGATTAAATCGTTTAAAGCGCTAAGCTGGATGCCCGGCCCGCTGGTGGCGGTGCTGGTAGGCTGTGCCGCCACACTGTTTGGCGATCGTCTGTTCCCGGCGCTGGCAGAAGGCTTACCGCGCATCACGCTACCTGCGTTTGATAGCATGTCGGCGCTGGTGGCGGAGCTGGAAACGCCAGACTGGCAAGCGTGGCAAAACCCTGCTGTGTGGATGGTGGCGATAACGCTGGCGCTGGTCGCGAGCCTTGAAACGCTGCTCAGCCAGGAAGCGCTGAAGAAACTGCGTCCGCAAAATCCTGCACCTTCACCCAACAAAGAGATGTTTGCGCAGGGCATGGGTAACCTGACGGCTGGTTTCCTTGGCGCGATGCCGATTACTGCGGTGATCGTGCGCAGCTCGGTGAATGTGAGCGTTGGCGCGCAAACTAAGCTGTCGATTCTAATCCATGGTGTGCTGCTATTAATTTGCGGCCTGTGGTTCAGTAATCTGCTCAACGCGATTCCCCTTGCCAGCCTCGCGGCGGTGCTGCTCTATACCGGTTATAAGCTGGCTACACCGCGCCTGTTCATTGAGCAGATACGCATGGGGCCGCAGCAATATGTGCCATTCCTTGCCACCATCGGCGGGATTATCGTGTTTGGCATGCTGGCCGGCATTGGAATTGGCATCGCTACCCAAATTCTCTACAGCATCTATAAAAGCCATCGCAACGCCTTGCAGCTCACGCGTCATGACGGTCACTACGTTTTACGCCTCAAGCAAAATCTGACCTTTATGCACAATCCGAAACTGCAGGGATTGCTGGCGGAAATTCCGGAAAATAGCGTGGTCGTTGTGGATAACGATAACGCCGAGTATATGGATCCGGACGTTAAGGCGGTGCTAAAAGACTTTGGTGAAAACGCGCGTGAACGTGGCATTCGTCTGAGTCAGTGGCCTGTTGTGGTGAAATAGCAATAAGTCTGCGCTGGAATAGCGGTTTTAAAATGAAAAATCGGATATCTCGGATAGCCGATTTTTTTATTTACAAGGCATAATTGCCGCAAGTTTTATCCTTTTTCTCTGGCGTTTCCACAATGCCATTTGGCCCGACGCTGCTGTTTATGGCAGGTTGAGCGCCGCCCAGCCGCAGAGTAGGATGACGAACACTTGCTTAATTACCGAATCATCGCACGGTTATTTCCGGTTTAATGCTTGCTGATGCCTATGGCTGATGGCGGCACTTTCCAGGTTACAGGGTTCAGACGTATGCGCGTTATGCTGTTTGAAGAGAATAATTTTAAAAAGAATGCTCTCACGCTGTTCTTCATTACGCTGTTTTTCTGCTTTATCGGCAGCCATTTACGCATTCCCGAAGAGTTCTCTCTGTTTTGGCCGGTGAATGCACTGGTGGCTGGACTGATCGTGCGGAATCCGTTTTTGCACACCACCTCCAGTTATCTGGTGTGTTTTAGTGCGATGGTTTTTAACGACACGGTATTTTCCGGCTGGGCGCTGCCAGCGTTTACCGTCAATTTTGCTAATATTCTGTTTATCCTCGTCGCGGTCAGCATGCTGATCAAACATTTGCAGCGTCCTTCCGCTAACAGTCAGGTATTTAATGCGATGCGCATTTTTCCCGCCTGTTTTCTTGGCGCGGCGGCGTGTGCGACCTGGGGCGCATGGGCGCAGGATATCGATTTCAATGCGCGCTTTATCGTGGCGTGGGGCGACTGGTTCAGCGAACAGTTCTCCACTTCACTGATGCTGCTGCCGGTAATGTTGGCACGCCCGCTGCGCACGGTTTCACCGCGCACCTTGCTGCATCCCGGCAAACTGCTGCCACTGGCGGCGGTCATCCTGTCGCTGATCGTTGGAGCATTAATTGGCGGGGCAGGCAGCCTGACATTCCCGGTTCCTGCCCTGATCTGGTGCGCTATCGTGTTGCCGATTCCGTTGACCAGTTTGGTGATCCTGATAACCGGTATCACCGAGATTGTGCTGGTGTCGCACGGCGTCATGAATATTCAGGGTGACGATGCGCTGCTGCCGATTAGCCATCTCACTTCGGCACGCCTTGGCGTTGCTACCGTTGCGCTCAGTCCATTGCTTGTGGCGGTGAGCATGGATGCCATCCGCCAGCTGAATCATCGCCTTGCTTTGCGCGCTAATTTTGATTTCCTCACCCAGTTGCTGTCGCGTTCCGGTCTGTATGAAAGTCTTAGAAATGAACCTTTTTCGCTACAGCGGGAAGCCGGCGTAGTGATGCTCGATGTCGACTATTTCAAAGCCATTAACGACAACTTCGGTCACGATGCCGGTGATTGCGTGCTTGAAGAGATTGCGCGGCGTATTCAGCGTGTGGTTGGTAACCGTGGCATGGTGTGTCGATTTGGTGGTGAAGAGTTTGTGGTGGTGGTGTTCGATTGTAGCCACAGCCAGCTCTATCAACTGGCTGAAACAGTGCGCCAGGCGATGGTCAAAGAGAAGTTCTGGATTCAGGGCAACACGGTAACGGTCACCGCCAGTTTAGGCCTGGCGCGCGGCAGTGCGCAGAGCGAACGTGAATGGCCTGGCGTAATTAATCGTTTAGTGTCAGCGGCGGATAAGAATCTCTATCTCTCCAAACGCAATGGACGAAATCAAACCTCACCGGCGATGGAACCGCGCAGCATGATGAATGACGTGGCCTGAGCCACGTCCGCCTTTTACACGCTGCTTTTCAGTTGGCTGGTCTGTTGATGACGCTGCTGTGCCAGCTCGATCAGACGGGAAATCAGGTCGCTGTAGCTTAAGCCCGCAGCCTGCCATAGCTTCGGATACATGCTGATGTTGGTGAAGCCTGGCAGGGTATTCACTTCATTGACAATGATCTCGCCGCTTTCCGTCAGGAACACGTCAACACGCGCCATACCAAAACACTCCAGCGCCTGAAACGCGGTAATCGCCACCTGACGTATTGCCTCGCTGGCTTCATCGCTGATCGCTGCTGGCACCACCACTTGAGCGCCGCTTTCGCTGATGTATTTGGTGTCGTAGGAGTAAAAGGCATCGTGGACGACCACTTCGCCGCATGGGCTGGCTTCTGGCGTATCGTTGCCGAGCACAGCACACTCAATCTCGCGTCCTTTGATCCCTTGCTCGATCAACACTTTGCGATCGAACGTAAAGGCCAGATCCAGTGCGACATCGAACGCTTCAACGCTGTCGACTTTGCTCACGCCGACGGATGATCCCTGGTTAGCCGGTTTGATAAACAGCGGCAGACCAAAGCGGGCAATCACGGCCTCAGCGTTAATATTCGCGCGCTGTGCCTGCGTTACGCTCAGCCAGGGAGCGACGCTCAGCCCAGCATCACGTAACAGGCGCTTGGTGAAATCTTTGTCCATGCTGACTGCAGAACCGAGCACGTCAGAACCGACAAACGGCAGATTCGCCATGCGTAATAAGCCCTGCAGCGAACCATCTTCACCCAGCGTGCCGTGCACGATAGGGAAAATAACATCCAGTTGTGATAGCGGCTGCGCCTGCTGACGGGTAATCACCTGCTGGGAAGAACTTCCTGGTACCAGCGCGATATTTTCACCTGAACGATTAAGGGCAATCAGCTTCGGATTCTCAGCGTTGAGCAAGAATCCCGATGCATCATTGAGATGCCATTCACCCTGTTTATCGATCCCCAGTAACACCACGTCATACTTACTCTTGTCGATGGCTTCGAGGATGTTTTTGGCTGATTGTAATGACACTTCATGCTCGGCTGATTTGCCGCCAAACACGATCCCTACACGCTGTTTTACCATTGCTATTTGTCCGATTGCGATAAAGCGAGCCAGTAAGATAACACGCCCAGGACAGCCATCAATAGCCCTGCTTTTTCCTGCATAACACACTGTAAAACAGTCTATCTCAGCCTGCTCAGTCACGAGTTTAAACAATTATTCATAACCGTTTGAGACAAGTCTTGGACGGCTCAAAACCTGCCTTCTGTCAGAATTTTCCCAATTCAAACAGGTGCAACGGTGGGCAATGTGCTCACCGTTTTTTTGTCAGGTTTACAGGAGTCGGGAAATGGTCGACCAGAAGCAGGATGCTGTGGAGCAGGATGCGCGTTCTGTTGCTCGTATTGAAACCAGGGTGGATGACACGTTGTTAAAAAGCGTGGCTTGGATCTGCAAACACTACAAACGCGAGAAAAGTGAAGAAGCGCTGGTGGCGGGTTTGCCAAAAGCGACATTGCTCTCACCATCACAAGCCATGACTGCGCTGGAAAATGCCGGCATTACCGGCGGTATGGTCGAACGACGTCTGCAGGATCTTCCGGAACAGTTAATGCCGATGATACTGCTGCGCAAAGAGGGCGGCGGCTGTATTGTGCTGTCACGCCGTATTCACACCAACGAAGAGAATCAACGTGAATTGCGTTTCCAACTGGTGATGCCAGAAGTGAGCGCTTCAGCCGTTGAGATGAGCCTGGCAGAACTCAATGAGATCTACGCCGGCTTCGCCGTGATGGCGAAACCTGCTGCGGTGGTTGATGAGCGCGCCAGTGAAATGTTGCCAGAGGTGAAAGGCCATTGGCTGTTTACCACGCTGTGGCGCTATCGCCGCTATTACCGCAGCGCCGCAATTGCGGCGGTATTGATCAACGTCCTCGGTCTTTCCAGCATCTTTTTCACCATGAACGTCTATGACCGTGTGGTGCCCAATCAAGCCTTCGTAACGCTGTGGTCATTGGCCATTGGCGTCACCATTGCGATGGTTTTTGAAGCCGTTACGCGTTTCGTACGTGCGCATCTACTGGACATGGCCGGTAAAAAGGCCGATTTAGTGCTCGGCAGTATGCTGTTCCGCCAGGCGCTTTCCATCCAGATGGAGCATAAACCGGCTTCCTCCGGTACCTTCGCCAACCAGATTCGTGAATATGAATCGGTACGTGACTTCGTGGCTTCCGCCACGCTGGCGGCGATTTCCGATCTGCCCTTCATTCTGATGTTTGTTGGCGTGATCTTCTTTATCAGCGGCCCGTTAGCAATCATTCCGCTCATGATGATCCCTTTGATCATCATCGTCAGTGCCGCGATCCAGTGGCCATTGGCACGCATCATGAAAGAGAACTTGCGTGACGCCTCGCTCAAGCAAGGCGTATTGATCGAGTCGGTTGAAGGCATGGAAACGCTGAAAGCGGTGGGCGGTGAAGCGCACATGCAGCGCCGCTGGGAAAACTTCAGTGCACTGCAATCAGCTAACTCAATGAAATCAAAACGTTACTCGACGCTGGCAACCGGCGTGGTGACGTTCCTGCAGCAGTTCCAGACCGTGATGTTGGTGGTTGCCGGTGTTTATCTGATCAACGAAGGCACGTTCACCATGGGTGCGATGATCGCCACCGTGATGCTCGCCAGCCGCGCCACCGGCCCGCTCGGCCAGGTTATTGGTTTGGCAGTGCGTTATCAGCAGGCAAAAGCCGCGTTAACTTCGCTGAACAAACTGATGGAGATGCCCGTCGATCGTGACAGCAGCAAAACCTATCTCACTGATCCACCGTTGAGTGGTGAGATCACGCTGACTAACGTCAACTTCTCCTATCCAGCACCGCCAATGAAGCCGAACCCGGAGATCCTCAAAGATATCTCGTTGAGCATCAAAGCCGGAGAACGCGTCGCGATTCTCGGTCGCATCGGTAGCGGTAAATCCACCTTATTACGTGTGATGGCGCGACTCTACCAGCCGGTTAAAGGTCAGCTTTCAGCCGATGGGTTGGACGTAAACCAGATTGATCCAGCGGACTGGCGCAAAGCCGTTGGTTTTGTCGGGCAGGATGCGCGTCTGTTTTATGGCACGCTGCGCGAAAACGTGATGATTGGGCGCCCGGACGCCACTGCCAATGAGCTGTTGCGTGTGCTGAACCTTACTGGTCTGGATCACGTTGCCGCACGTCATCCAAGCGGGATCAATTTAACGGTCGGCGAGGGCGGTGAAGGCCTGTCAGGTGGTCAGCGTCAGTTGGTTTCTCTGGCGAGAACGCTGCTGACGCGTCCAAAAGTGCTGCTGATGGATGAGCCAACCAGCGCCATGGATAGCATGACTGAAAACCAGTTCCTCACGCACTTACGTCGTGCCAGTGAAGGACACACGCTGATCGTGGTAACGCATCGTCCATCCATTCTGGCGCTGGTCGATCGCATCATCGTAGTGGAAGAAGGAAAAGTGGTCGCGGACGGTCCTAAAGATCAGGTACTTGCCGCGCTGGAAGGGAAAAACAAAGCCCGTCCGCAGCCGCGTAAGGCTGCTGAACCGGCAGTACCTGCGTCAGCGCCCGCTAACGATGCTTCGGCAGTGTCTGCGCCGAAAGAAGCAGCACAAGAGGAGGCTGCAGTATGAGCAAGTTAATGCCATGGCGTAAGAGCGAGAAAGGTATGTCCACTGCTGATGCCGAATTTATGAATGACGTGCAGGCATCTCTGCTGTCACAAACCACGCCCGGTTCCAAGCTGGTGATGTGGATTATCATCGCGGTATTAGGCATAGGATTAACCTGGGCCAATTACGCACGAGTCGAAGAGATCACCAAAGGCGATGGCAAAGTCATCTCACGCAGTCGTGAACAGGTCATTCAAAGCCTGGAAGGCGGCATTCTGGCAGAGATGAATGTGCGTGAAGGTACGGTAGTGGATCCCGGAGATGTGCTGCTGAAGATTGACCCAACGCGTGCCCAGTCCAGCTATCGCGAAGTCCTGAGCAAAGTGGTGGGTCTAAAGGGCAGCATTGCGCGCCTGCGTGCGGAAGCGTATTCACTGCCACTGGCGTTTGATGAGCAGGTGAAGCGCGATCCGGCTGTTGTAGCGCAGGAAACCAAAGCATATGAATCGCGTAAACGTGCGTTAAGTGACAGCATCAACTCATTGCAACGCAGTTACGCACTTTCAATGCGTGAGATTCATCTGGCTGAACCGTTAGCGGCCAAAGGGCTCTTGTCGGAAGTCGAACTACTGCGCATGCAGCGTCAGGCCAATGACATTCAGGCGCAAATTGTTGAGCGTCGTAACCGCTATCAATCTGATGCCCACACCGAGCTGGGACGCCTGGAATTAGAACTGAGCCAGGTGAGCGAAAACCTTATTGGTCGTGCCGATATCGTTGATCGCACCACGATAGTGGCGCCAGTGCGCGGTACGGTGAAAAACGTGCGGGTAAACACGATTGGCGGGGTTATTCAGCCAGGTGAGCACATCCTCGAAATCGTTCCTCTGGAAGAGCAGTTGCTGGTGGAAGGGAAAATCCGTCCGTCTGATGTCGCCTTCCTGCGTCCTGGTTTACCGGCCAAGGTGAAAATCACGGCCTACGACTTTGCCATATACGGCGGGCTTGATGGGCACGTTGAATACATCAGTCCAGATACCCTGAAAGACGATCAGAAAGCGGCCAGTGGACGCCCGGATGATACCTACTATCGCGTACTAATCCTGACGGACAAAAGCACGCTGCATGCGGGTAACAAAGATCTGCCAATCATTCCCGGCATGATCGCCACCGTCGAGGTGCGCACGGGTGAGAAAACCATTCTCGATTACCTGCTGAAGCCGGTCCTGAAAGCTAAAGAAGCATTCCGCGAGCGTTAATAATCATGAAAAATAATAACAAGATGCGCTACGTACAGGCGCGTCATCTCTCTCTGCTTGCCGTTTGTATTGCGGTGGTGATGGCACCGGCGGTCAACGTAATGGCTGATTCTACCAGTGAGTTAATGATGTTTGCAGAGATGAGCGGCCAGCGTCCAGCGGTACCGGCTCCAGCGGCGGTGCGAACTCAGCCCTTGCCGGTTCATGTGGCACCGGCACCTGCGGTAAACATTGCGCGACCAGAGATCGCTGTGCCAGCGCAGCAGCCGCTCTTCGCTGAAAGGCAGAAACCTGCGACTATTATTACTCAGCCGGTTCAGCCGTCAGTTGCGCCGATTGCACCGCATGCGATAGCGGAAGCTCCGCAACAGTTTAAGGTCATAGAACGTGCAGCACCGATCAATGCCAAACCGAGCCAGCCGGCTGAAATTCAGGGCGGCGGTTTCCTGACTGAGGAGCAGCGTCGTCCTGAGCCACAGCCGTTCAATCCGCTGCAACCGGCGCGGAACGTGAGTCAGCCACAATCTGCGCAAACAGCGACTCATGCTCCAGTGGAAAGCCCACAGGCAAATATCAATTTTGTAAGCACGCCTTCAGCCGATGCTGCAGTCACGACTTCTCCGGTTACGCTAAGGGGCGGGGCTAATGAAACGGTTGCCGAAAGTGAAATTCGGCAAAAGTTTCTTTCGGCTGCACGCATTACCTGGCGTATCAGTCCGTCACTGAAGTCCTATATCGCTCAGGGCGATGCGGCTGAAGCCAGCGTAGATGAAGCAAAAGGCCAGCGCTGGCCGCAGGTTGATGTCAGCGCCGCATCCGCCACCAAAGAGTTTGGCAGTGGCACGAAGAATTATGAATACCAGGGGAATACGCCATCATTAGGTGTTTCAGTAGCGACCAACCTTATCGACTTTGGCCAAACCAGTCGCACTATTGAAAGCCGCGAAGAGCGCGTTAAGTCAGCCTTGCAGGCGGTGCAGGCACAGCGTGAAGATCTGGCGATGCAGGTAAGTAATGCATTGATTGAGTGGAATAAACAGCAGCACGTCATTGCCATCAGCAAACAATATCTGGGGCGTATGGCAGAGCTGACCAAAATGCTCAGCGGCATTGTTCAATCAGATACTGGACGTCGCAGTGAACTGACGCAGGCGAAAGGGCGCTTGCTGCAAGCGCAAAGCTATCTGGAAAATGCCGAATCACGCGCACGTGATATAGAAATCACCCTGAATCGCCTGATGGGCAACAGCCGCGTGACTTTACCAGCCAGTGATAAGTGGGCACTTTCCTTTGGCGATTTAAATCGCCAGCTGACGAGTCTGGATGTCCATCCGCTGATCTTGCGCGCCAGCGCCGAAGAGCGAGCGGCCTTCAAAGAGGCGGAGGCGATCAAAGCTTCTGGTCTGCCAAAGCTCAATTGGACAGTTAGCAAAAACACCCGTGAAGATCAGCTTGGGCGCCAGCAGGCATGGCAAACCGGCCTCAACGTGAGCTGGGGCTTATTCCGCGGCGGTTCAACCAATGCACAGGAAATTGCGGCGATTAAACGCGCCGAAGCGAGCCGTCAGCAGGTGCAAGAACAGCGCCGCGATCTGGAAAACCGTGTGCGCGCAGCCAGCCAGAATGCACACTCAACAGCGGAACGCGCCGTGCTGTACAAAAACCTGATTGTGGAATCCGACCGTATTCGTAAGGACTTCTTTGATCAGTGGTATCACTTAGGCCGCCGTTCATTGCTGGACGTACTGAGCGCAGAAAGCGACCTGTACAACAACCAGGTCAGTGAAGTCAGCAACCGTTTCGATAGCTATGCCGCCATTATCAGCGGGTATGCTAACTCGGGCACGTTGAGTCGTTGGTTAACAACTGGACGATAAACTGGCACATAAACCCGCTTCGGCGGGTTTCTTGTCCTTAACCCAACGTAAACGAACGGGCTTTTTGAGTTGGCAACGCGGCGCAAACCACTTTAGAATCGCGGCGAATTTTTACCCAAGAGGAGAACGGCATTGGACACTTGTCCCACACGATTACAGCAGGACCTCGCGGTAAGATAGCTTTCACGCTGTCTTAACTGCGCGTTAAGACGGTGGATTCCCTTCCAGAATCACCCCTTTTCATAAGCATAATGCAGCTGATTCCCAGCGGTATTCGCACTGTCTGTAATCCATTTTTAACCTGTTGTTCCGCAAATAAAGAGCTGCGGAGTGAGGTCTATCATGGATTGGAAAATCTTTTTACTGCGCGTCACCGTCGCGCTGGTTTTGGGCGCACTGATTGGCAGTGA
This sequence comes from Pantoea sp. CTOTU46764, assembly GCF_031974595.1. Lineage (NCBI taxonomy): Bacteria > Pseudomonadati > Pseudomonadota > Gammaproteobacteria > Enterobacterales > Erwiniaceae > Pantoea > Pantoea sp. CTOTU46764. Next base: position 76,685 of record NZ_DALYOQ010000001.1, read on the forward strand.
GCGCCAGTTACGTCAACGCATGACCGGATTGCGCACCAATGCGCTGGTCAGCACCGGCGCATGTCTGTTCGTTCTGATGACACAAAGCGTGCCGGGCATCGCCACCGATGCGTCGCGCGTTGCGGCCTATGTGGTATCCGGTATTGGTTTCCTCGGCGGTGGCGTGATCATGCGGGATGGCTTAAATATTCGCGGATTGAATACCGCCGCCACCTTGTGGTGCACCGCCGCCATTGGCGTGCTGTGCAGCATGGGATTGCTGTTGGAGGCGACGATCGGCTGCATGGTGATACTGTGCGCGAATATTCTGCTGCGTGAATTGGCTTTAGGAATTAACCGTCAAACCATCGTCTCAGCCGCAGAAGCGATTCAACACTATAAAGTACAAATCATCTGCCTCGCGCAGGATGAAGTTCAGGTCCGCAGCTTGATGCTGCACACGCTCGGCGGCAGCGGCCTACGACTACAATCACTGCACAGTGAAGATATGGATCCGCCGCATCGCATGGAAGTAAATGCCGAGGTGATTGGCAATCCGACGTTAACCGACCAGCTTGAAAGCCTGGTGAGCCGCATTAGTCTGGAGAAAGGCGTCAGTTCGGTAAGATGGCAGGTGAGTGAGTTGGAACGGGATTAGTCTTTTGGCAAACGTGACGCCATTTAATCGCCACTTTGAATGAAGAATAAAAAAGCCACCTTGAGATAGGTGGCTTATTAATATGAATTTATTCGCTAAATTGGTGGCCCCTGCTGGGTTTGAACCAGCGACCAAGCGATTATGAGTCGCCTGCTCTAACCACTGAGCTAAGGGGCCAGCGGAGCGGGGATTATAGAGTATCTTGTTAGGGTGATCCAGAGTTCACCATTCGGATGGTGAAAATTACAGCAATAGCTGACTCCTTGATCTAAAAAAGAAAATTTTACTATCCCACGCACTATCGTTTATTAAGCGCCCAATCATCAGCGTTTTTTTGAGACCAGGCTCATTCGAAAGTTTGTCGATACTACAAATAGCGCGTTGCAGGCTTGTTGAGCGAGATGAAGGGCAATATGGCGATGCGTGCCTCTTCGTAGTTCTGCCAAAGCTGCACATCTTCCACGGATGGGATCGTCACTAGCTCGCCGGCATCGAGTCCACGCAGCGCTGACGAGACTAAATCGTCCACTTCCATTAGCATCTCAGCGGGAAGATCGTTAATGGATTTTCCTGCGCGCTCAAAGATTTCAGTGCGCGTTAAGCCTGGCAACACAGCTTGCATACGCACACCGCTTTCCGCTAATTCACGATGCAGATTACGGGTCAGGGAAAGTACATACGCTTTACTGGCGTTGTAGGCACCATTGGCCGATTCGCTCACCAGCGCTAGCACCGAAGCAATATTCACAATCGTGCCATTGCGACGTGCACGAAATGCCTGTGCAGCACTGTGGGCCAGCTGAGTCAGCGCAAGGATATTTAACGTCAGCATCGTTTGTATTTTCGCGATATCACCGTCAATGAATTCGCCTTCGACAGTCATGCCGGCATTGTTTACCAGCAGCGTAATCGCTTTGTTATGCTGGATTTCGCGATCAACTCTTAGCAAATCATCGTGGCTGGTGAGGTCGGCAGCCAGCACGCTGACTTCAACGCCATGCGCTTCACGTAGTGATTGTGCCAACAGATTGAGCCTGACTTCATCGCGTGCCACCAGAATCAGGTTTGTGCCGCGTGCGGCCAGTTGTTTTGCATAGGTCGCGCCAATTCCGCTTGATGCGCCGGTGATCAAAGCCAGTTGTTGTGACATGGTATGTTCCTTAAGATGATGGTTATCATATTTACGGGCTTTAATATGACGACCATAATATTTATCGTCAAGCTAGAATATGATGGTTGTAATAATTACACTGATTGCCATCAACGATGTCGGAGTCAATGAAGATGGAAAAGCTGAGCCATAAAGCGCGTACAAGACAGCGCATTCTGGATGAAGCCTCGGTGGTGATGCGCGAGAACGGCACTGAAAGCATTGGCGTAGCTGCGCTGATGAAGCGCGTGGGTTTAACGCACGGCGGCTTTTATGCCCATTTCGCCTCCCGCGAAGATCTGGTGCAAGCGGTGATCGCTGAGATGTTTGCTGATTCGGCACGCCGCTTTGCGGATATCACCTCAATTAACGATCCCGCTGAACGACTTAATCAGCTGATTGATAGCTATTTATCCGAGCAGCATTGCAACACGCCGGGTGAAGGCTGTCCGATGCCTGCGCTGGTGAGTGAGATGGCGCATTTACCCGTCGAGGCGCGTACGTTGTTTTCACAGCAGCGTGAAGCGATGCGGCAGCGCTTGGCGTTGACGCTACATGAGCTTAATCATCCGCATGCGGATGACGCGGCGACCACTATGTTGGCTGAGATGGTTGGTGCGGTGGCAATGGCACGTGCTTGTCCGGACGACGAGGAAGCGCGCACTATGCTGGCGAGCAGTCGTCGATCGGTAAAACAACGCGCCGGACTGGAGATTGTATGAGCGAGCACGATATCCGCGACATCATTGCGCCTGATTTACAGGTGCTGTTTTGTGGCATCAATCCGGGCAAGTCGTCGGCGCACACTGGATTTCACTTCGCGCATCCCGGCAATCGCTTTTGGAAAGTGATATATCAGGCCGGCTTTACGCGCGAGTTATTCAAGCCCGAGCAGGAGCAGCGGCTGCTGGAAACTGGATGTGGTATTACCATGCTGGTGGAGCGTCCGACGGTGCAGGCTAACGAGTTGGATGGCGATGAATTACGCGACGGTGGCTCACGCTTGCAGCAAAAGATTTTGCACTATCAACCGCGTGCATTGGCGGTGTTGGGCAAAGATGCCTTCCAGAAAGCATTTCGTCAGCGCAAAGTTGAGTGGGGCGAGCAGCCGCTAACACTGGGTGAAACGCGTTTGTGGGTGCTGCCTAATCCGAGTGGGTTAAATCGTGCGACGCTAGAAGAGATGGCCGCATCCTATCGCCAACTGCATGATTGGCTGCAAAGTAACGCGCGATAGAGCGACGCTTCAGGCAATAAAAAACCCCGGCAAGCCGGGGTTTTTTCGTCTCGACAACGATTAATCGTCGAGGAAGCTACGCAGTACTTCTGAGCGGCTTGGGTGACGCAGTTTACGCAGCGCCTTGGCTTCAATCTGACGAATACGCTCACGCGTTACGTCAAACTGTTTGCCAACCTCTTCCAGCGTGTGGTCTGTGTTCATATCAATACCGAAACGCATACGTAACACTTTCGCTTCACGCGCGGTCAGGCCAGCCAGCACGTCGTGAGTCGCTGAGCGCAGGCTTTCCGAGGTGGCGGAATCCAGCGGCAGTTCCAACGTGGTGTCTTCGATAAAGTCGCCCAGATGCGAATCTTCATCATCACCAATCGGCGTCTCCATAGAGATTGGCTCTTTAGCGATTTTCAGCACCTTGCGGATCTTATCTTCAGGCATCAGCATACGTTCAGCCAGCTCTTCCGGCGTCGGTTCGCGACCCATTTCCTGCAGCATCTGACGCGAAATACGGTTGAGTTTGTTGATGGTCTCAATCATATGCACCGGAATACGGATGGTGCGCGCCTGGTCAGCGATAGAGCGGGTGATAGCCTGACGGATCCACCATGTGGCGTAAGTTGAGAACTTATAACCACGACGGTATTCAAACTTATCAACGGCTTTCATCAGGCCGATGTTGCCTTCCTGAATCAGATCGAGGAACTGCAGACCACGGTTGGTGTATTTCTTGGCGATAGAGATAACCAGACGTAAGTTTGCTTCAACCATCTCTTTCTTCGCACGACGCGCTTTCGCTTCACCGATAGACATGCGGCGGTTGATGTCCTTCACCTGCTCGATGGTCAAGCCGGTTTCTTCTTCGATCTGCTGCAGTTTGTACAGCGAACGATTCACATCATCTTCAACTTCCAGCAGCTTCTCAGACCACGGCTTGTTCATCGCCAGCGCGGCTTTGAACCAGCTTGGGTTGGTTTCGTTGCCGGTAAACAGCGTGATGAAGTTTTTCTTCGGCATTTTGCATAGTTCAATACACAGCTTCATGATCAGGCGCTCTTGCGTACGCACGCGCTCCATCATTTCACGCATATTGTTTACCAGGTAATCGAACTGCTTCGGTACCAGACGGAACTGCTTGAACACTTCAGAGAGATTCTGGATTTCGGCTACGGCGTCAGCATGGCTGCGGCCTTTGGCTTTGATGACGGTGCGCGTGGTTTCGTACTGCGTACGCAGGTCGCCAAACTTCTCGCGAGCCAGTTCTGGATCGATAGAGTTATCGTCATCAGAGCTGTCGTCATCGTCTTCATCTTCTTCTTCGTCGTCATCGCGGTCTTCCTGTGATAACTCAGAACCGACGTTGGTGGCTGTCGGCGCGATATCTTCTTCTGCGTTCGGATCGATGAAACCGATGATCAAGTCAGACAGGCGAGCATCGCCCGCTTCTACGCGATCGTACTGATCGAGCAGATAGGTGATCGCTTCCGGATATTCGGCTACAGAGCATTGGACCTGGTTGATACCGTCTTCGATGCGCTTAGCGATGTCAATTTCGCCTTCGCGCGTCAGCAGTTCAACGGTACCCATTTCGCGCATGTACATGCGCACCGGGTCGGTGGTACGGCCAATTTCAGATTCAACACTGGATAAAACCTGAGCGGCGGCTTCTGCGGCATCTTCGTCAGTATCGGAGCTGTTTTCATTCAGTATCAGATCATCAGCATCAGGCGCTTCTTCAACAACCTGAATACCCATGTCGTTAATCATCTGGATGATGTCTTCGATCTGATCGGAGTCGACGATATCTTCCGGCAGATGGTCATTGACCTCAGCATAGGTCAAATAGCCTTGCTCCTTACCACGGGTGACAAGTAGCTTAAGCTGTGACTGCGGGTTTTGCTCCATAAGACGGTATCCACACTTCTGTTAATTAGATTGGTGTCGGTCGGCGGCGAAAGCCAACAATAACAGTGAAGGCGTTGTGTTTTTGCCGCTGCCTACATCGCGGCCAGGGCCTTTGCCCTTCTATAATCGGCACTTAAGCCGCTTGAATTCTGTTCGGACCTGGCTCACTCGTCATTTTCGTCCCCGGCAGTGCTCGCAATCCTCACGTACTTCAGTACGCTCCGGTTGCTGCGCGCTGGCGGTAACGAAACTGACTTCGACGCCTACGGTCCTTTTTCCGGTTTCGCTTATATACAAGCCTTGTCCGTAGAATGAGTCAGAAAAGGAGCTTAAAGAGCGCTAACTGTTCTAACCAAGTAAAAATCTTATTTTTTCGCTAATGCCTGGCTTAGAGCCCAGAACTCGCGGCGTTCGATGGCGCTTAGGCCATCCGTTCGCTCGCGTGCGATAAGCGCTTCAAGGCGCTGTTCGAGCGCGGAATCGTAAATACTTGCCAGTGAATCCTGGAACACTTCCTCCGCCTCTTCATCCACTATCATGTGGTTCCAGGTGGCCAGTGTTTCAAGGGGCTGGCTAAAATTTGTTCCGCGATATAACTCTAGTAGCTGTCCGGTGGTCAGGCCAGGATTCTCTGTACAACGACTGACTAACTCCACAAATAGCGGTAAACCCGCCATTTTTGACTGCTCCAGTCCATCCAGTGTAGGCACGATGGAGGCAAATTGCGGATTCTGCACTAATAACGCGATCAATACGCGCATGGTGGTGCGCTTCAACGGTGGGGCAGTTGGCAGCACTCCGCTTTCCGCCAGCTTCGGCATCAGCTTGTCTAACTGGTTATCGTCAAGAATCCCGAGTTTATTACCCAACGTTTGACGCATGTAAATGCGCAGCGTTTCACCGGGTATCTGACTGATCAGCGGTAACGCCAGTGTCGCCAGCTTAGTTTTGCCATCGCGTGTACTCAAATCCACTTGCGGCATCAGGCTGTCGAACAGAAACGTAGAGAGCGGTGTAGCCTGCTCCATTCGTGCTTCAAAGGCTTCTTTGCCCTCTTTGCGTACCAGCGTGTCCGGATCTTCGCCATCAGGCAAAAACATAAAGCGTAGCTGACGGCCATCATTCATGTAAGGCAATGCGGTTTCGAGCGTACGCCATGCCGCTTCACGTCCGGCGCGGTCGCCGTCGTAACAGCAAATCACGGTATCCGTTGAGCGGTAAAGCAGCTGAACGTGTTCAGCGGTGGTCGAGGTGCCCAGCGATGCAACGGCATAATCGATGCCAAACTGCGCCAGCGCCACCACGTCCATATAACCTTCGACAACCAGCAAACGCGTGGGTTGCGGATGATTTTTCTGCGCTTCATAAAGTCCGTATAACTGGCGGCCTTTATGGAAAATCGGTGTTTCAGGCGAGTTCAGATACTTCGGCGTATCGTTGCCCAGCACGCGACCACCAAAACCAATCACGCGGCCACGCTTATCGCGAATAGGGAACATAACGCGATCGCGGAAGCGATCGTAGGTGCGGCCTGAGTCATTGCTGACCAACATGCCTGCTTCCATCAGTGATTCGCGATCGTCTTTCTGCTGGCCAAAGCGCTTCAGTGCATTATCCCAACCGGCAGGCGCATAGCCGATAGCGAAGTGATCGATCACTTCCTGACTAAGACCACGCGTGGCGAGATAGTTCTGTGCAGATTGCGCTTGTGGATTACGCAGGCTCTGTTGATAGAAGCCGTTCAGGCCATCCAGCAACTGATAAAGACTTTGACGTTGATGGCGCTCCATCTGGCTAGGACCATTGCCCGCTTCATACGGCACTTCTAAGCCATGAAGCGTGGCCAGCTCCTCAACGCTCTCAACAAATTCCAGACGATCGTGATTCATCAGGAAGTCGATGGCGTTGCCTTTGGCGCCACAGCCGAAGCAGTAATAGAACTGCTTCTCACCGCTTACGGTGAAAGAGGGGGTTTTCTCGTTATGAAAAGGACAGCACGCGTGATAGTTCTTACCCTGCTTTTTCAGCTTAACGCGGGCATCGATAATATCCACGATGTCCGTGCGGGCAAGTAAGTCGTTGATAAATATGCGTGGAATTCGTCCAGCCATAAGCCCCGATTTTTCAGCTCATAAACGACAACAAGCCGCGCTTCCTTTCGGAAAGCACGGCCTTTTACTTGACTCTGTCTGCGTTTATCACGCGGCGGAAGCAAGCTTCCGCAAGAAATTAGTACAGACGAGTGCGGCGTGCGTTTTCGCGAGCCAGTTTCTTGGCATGACGCTTAACTGCAGATGCTTTAGCGCGCTTACGCTCAGTGGTAGGCTTCTCGTAGAACTCACGGCTACGAACTTCTGCCAAAACACCTGCTTTCTCGCATGAACGCTTGAAGCGACGCAGTGCTACGTCGAACGGCTCGTTTTCACGTACTTTAATTACCGGCATGTAACTCTTACCTCGATAAAATTCGGTTTTTGCTGCTGACTGCGGCGCCAGCACATTTCAAAATGGTGCAGCATTTTACTCCAGCCGCGGCCGACTTGTAAAGCACCATGTATAATTTAGAACCAACAGGGGCATATGCCATCGCGGCTGCCGGTTTTTTCAGGCCGTGGAGTATAGCGCACTCTTTGTGCGACAGAAAAACACTTTTTCAGGGGCAAAGTCTCTGGCGTGAGAATTGCCTGTGTTACACTGCGCGCCGCACGAAGAGGGTGATAAAAGCTATGCGAGTTCTGGGTATTGAAACGTCCTGCGATGAAACCGGCATCGCGATTTACGACGATGCGTCCGGTCTGCTGGCAAATCAACTATATAGCCAGGTGAAACTGCATGCCGATTACGGCGGCGTGGTGCCGGAACTGGCATCGCGTGACCACGTCCGTAAAACCGTGCCGCTGATTCAGGCGGCACTGAAAGAAGCGGGCCTTGAGCCACAACAGATTGACGGCGTCGCCTACACCGCCGGGCCCGGATTGGTGGGGGCGCTGCTGGTTGGCGCCACCATTGGCCGAGCGTTGGCATTCGCCTGGAATGTGCCGGCGGTGCCGGTGCATCATATGGAAGGGCATCTTCTGGCGCCGATGCTGGAAGAGAATCCGCCGGAATTCCCGTTTGTCGCGCTGCTGGTTTCCGGCGGCCATACACAATTGATCAGCGTGACCGGAATTGGTGAATACACCTTACTGGGCGAATCGATTGACGATGCAGCAGGCGAAGCGTTTGATAAAACTGCCAAGCTGCTGGGGCTGGATTATCCGGGCGGACCGATGCTGTCGCGTATGGCGCAGCAGGGCACGCCAAACCGTTTCCGCTTCCCACGGCCAATGACCGATCGTCCGGGGCTGGATTTTAGCTTCTCCGGCCTGAAAACCTTTGCGGCGAACACCATTCGCGAGCATCAGGGCGATGAGCAAGCCCGCGCGGATATCGCTCGCGCGTTTGAAGATGCGGTGGTTGATACCTTAATGATCAAGTGCAAACGCGCGCTTGAGCAAACCGGCTTCAAGCGTTTGGTGATTGCGGGTGGCGTCAGCGCGAACCGCACGCTGCGGGAGCGCATGGCTGAGATGATGCAAAAGCGTGGCGGCGAAGTGTTTTATGCACGCCCTGAGTTTTGCACTGATAACGGCGCGATGATTGCTTACGCTGGCATAGTGCGTCTCAAAGGCGGCACCCGTGGTGGACTCGGCGTGAGTGTGCGACCACGTTGGCCGCTGGCAGAATTACCCGCCATCTAAAACGAAAAAACCGGCCTCGCGCCGGTTTTTTTATTTCTTCTTCTTCCGCTTCCAGATCTTATTTTCCTGGCCGCGCCACAGGCGCTGGATGTTGTCGTGGTGTCTTAACAGAATCAGGCACGAAAGCATCGAAACGGGGAAAGTGAATTGCGGTTTGAACCACCACACGTAAAACGGTGCAATCAGCGCGCTGACAATCGCGCCGAGTGATGAATAGCCGCTCAGCAGCACCGTCAGCAGCCAGGTGCCGGTCATTAATCCCGTCAAATCCCAGCCAATCGGCGCAATCGCACCAAAGGCGGTCGCCACGCCTTTACCGCCGCGAAAACGAAAGAACACCGGATAGATGTGGCCCAGACAGGCGGCAATCGCCGTGAGGCCAAGATAGAGCGGGGCAACGTGCAGCAGATAAGCGATCCACACTGGCAGCATGCCTTTTGCCACATCGAAAATCAGCACTGCGGCAGCGGCGGCTTTGCCACCAATGCGTAAAACGTTGGTCGCGCCAGGATTGCCTGAGCCTTGCGAGCGCGGATCGGGTAAACCAGCCAGTTTACAGACCAGTATCGCACTGGAAATCGAGCCGCAAAGATACGCGAAAATAATCATACCAAGCGCGATAGCACTCATAGCGTCGTACCGTTCCTTTTGGGTCGTTTTGTTCTCGATAAGCGTGGATAATACGCATAATCCGCCGGAAGTGGTATCCGGCTTAGCCAAAAACAGAGACTGACATCATGGATATCGTATTTATTGAGCAGCTTACCGTGTTCACGACTATTGGCGTTTACGACTGGGAACAGGGCATGCAGCAGAAGCTGGTGCTCGATGTCGAAATGGCGTGGGACAACCGTCAGGCCGCGGCCAGCGACGATGTGAACGATTGCCTGAGCTACGCCGATGTCACCGAAGTGATCCTCAATCATCTGCAAGGTCAGCGTTTTGCCCTGGTTGAAAGGGTGGCAGAAGAAATCGCCGATCTGTTGATGAATCGTTTCAAAACCCCCGGAGTACGTATAAAGGTAGGCAAACCGGGCGCTGTAGCCCAGGCGGCCAGCGTTGGCGTGCGTATTGAGCGCGGGACTATTCCGAAATAAAACTTCCGTGATTGCCATCACAATGAAACCAAACCAAATTATGGTGTGTCTCACTTGAGGCCGTTGCGCTAACCAGCAGGAAGTTACCGAATTTCTTAAGGTTTCCTTCAGCGTGACGCTGGCATAATTTCAGGCGGTAGCCCTTTGCGACCGCCTTTTTACTGTTTAAAACGGATAGAGGAAATATTTTGATGGCAGACATTCACCAGCTTTGGGTAGCTGCAATCCTGGGGGTTGTAGAAGGCCTCACGGAATTCCTGCCGGTCTCTTCCACGGGCCACATGATAATTGTTGGTCATCTGTTGGGTTTTGAAGGCCAGACCGCTGAAACCTTCGAAGTTGTGATTCAACTCGGTTCCATCCTCGCTGTGGTCGTGATGTTCTGGCGCCGCCTGTTTGGTTTGATCGGTATTCACTTCGGTGAGGTCAAACATGAAGGTGTCGGTACAGGTCGTCTGACGCTGATTCATATTTTGTTGGGCATGGTGCCGGCGGTGGTGATTGGTTTGCTGCTGCACGATCAAATCAAAACGCTGTTTAACCCGATTAACGTGATGTATGCGCTGGTGGTTGGTGGTGTGCTGCTGCTGGTGGCGGAATACTTCAAGCCAAAGCAACCTAAAGCAGTGGGCGTTGACGATATCACTTATCTGCAGGCGTTTATGATTGGTTGCTTCCAGTGTCTGGCGCTGTGGCCGGGCTTCTCGCGCTCAGGTGCGACGATTTCTGGCGGTATGCTGATGGGCGTGAGCCGTTATGCGGCGTCGGAGTTCTCGTTCATTCTGGCGGTGCCGATGATGATTGGTGCAACCGGACTGGATCTCTACAAGAGCCTCGGCTTCCTGACAATGCAGGATTTCCCGATGTTTGCCGTCGGTTTTGTCACCGCCTTCGTTGTGGCGCTGCTGGCAATCAAAGTGTTCCTTGAGCTGATCAAGCGTATTTCGTTTGTCTCTTTCGCTATTTACCGCTTCATTGTGGCGGCCGTGGTTTACGCCATCTTTATGTAAGTCAGCCCGCGCGGCCGGTTACGCTGGCCGCGCGTTAATCAATTCCGCCTGCAGAACCGCAACACGTCGACGGGTTAACTCTTCCCGCACTTCCACCCCTTTAAAACCTGCTGCCACCACATCTTTGGTGGGCACCGCTTGCGCCAGCGTAAACGCCAGACGCAAATAGTCGCCTTGCGGATAAGCCATGCTTTCCAGACCCGCACGCCCGCGCGCATCCGCTTCGCTGGTCAGCGCCATTTTCTCCACCCGATCGGGCTTGCGCCAGGCATCGATACGATCAAAAAGCGCGATTAGCGCATCAGCAGACTGGCGTTCAATGGTGTGCACCACGTCATGGAATTCGGTCACCACTAACGCCAAATCACGCACCTGATTCGGCACGCGCAGGCGCTGGCACAGCGCTTCAACAATCGGCACGCCCGCGAGGCCATGACCATGATGGCTCGGCCATTTTTCCGGTGGCGTCAGCGCCTTACCGACATCGTGAAACAGCGTGGCGAAACGCACATCAAGTTGATCCGAAAGCGCGGCGGACATCGCCAGCGTCATCAGCGCATGTATGCCGGTATCAATTTCGGGATGCCATTTGATGGGTGCCGGAATGCCATACAGGTTATCGATTTCCGGGAACAGCACCTGCAGCGCGCCGCAATCACGCAGCACCTGGAAATAGACCTGTGGATTGCGCGTCAGCAACGCTTTTTCCGTCTCTTTCCACACGCGTTCTGCGGTGAGATGTGCCAGTTCGCCGCTGACGGCCATTTCGCGCATCAGCGCCTGGGTTTCATCGGCAATACGGAAATTTAGATGGGCAAAGCGGGCGGCGAAACGCGCCACGCGCAGAACACGCAGCGGATCTTCGTTAAAGGCGGCGGAAACATGGCGCAGCTGGCGTTGCGCCAAATCGCGCTGACCGCCATAAGGATCAATCAGCTCGCCGCTATCACTTTGGGCGATAGCATTGATGGTGAGATCGCGGCGCTGCAGATCTTGCTCGAGCGTAACATCCGGCGCGAACTGCGTCACAAAACCGGTGTAACCGTTGCCGCTTTTGCGTTCCGTACGCGCCAGCGCATACTCTTCACGGCTGCGTGGATGCAAAAAAACTGGAAAATCCCGGCCAACCTGCTGATAACCTTCCGCCAGCATCGAATCCGGCGTCGCGCCAACCACCACCCAATCTCTATCTTTTACCGGCAAACGCAGTAAGGCATCGCGCACTGCGCCACCGACCAGAAACGTCTTCACTCAACCACTCCAGAGGCAAATCAGAAATTACGTGCTGAGCACGCTTGTTACTTTATTGTTGCATACTTTGGCTAAATATCGGGCACGCCTAAAAGGGCATCTTACGATCCCCTTAAATAAAAGAACAAATCTGCGTGGCGCGTTAGTTCATCCAGCGATCGTTTTTCTTACGGCGCGGCACCATATGCGGCAGCAACAGACCCAAGAGCAGACCAACGCCCAGCACGCCGCCACCATACATAAACCACTGCATGATGATGGTGCGCTGTTTGTCATCCAGCTGTACGTTGGCGGCACTCACTTTCTTCTGCGCGACAATCAGCTCATTTTTCAGCTTCTGATTCTCAGCTTTCAGACCATCAATGGTGCCGTCGCTGTTGGCGACTTTGTTCTGCATCTCGGACGTGCGCTGATTCCAGCTATTATCGATATTCGCCAGCTTGGCCGTCAGGTCTTTAACCTGCTGCTCCAGCTGCGGCACGCGGGTACGCAGGCTTGGATTGGCGCTCAGCTGCGACAGTGGAATCCAGTTGGTTTTGCCTTCTGCATCACGAATCTGACCATATTGAGAATCGCTATTGGTCTGCAGCAAGGTCACTTCCTCTCCGGCGTTCAGCTTACCGATCAGGCGATATTGATCGCCTGGACCGCTGCGCACCCAAGTGGACAATTCATCGGAGATGTAACGCTTTTCGTCAGCAGCATGAGCAGGCGTGATGGCGCTGAAAGCCAGCAAAGAAAGGGCAGCAAGTGTGATTTTTTTCATTCGATGTCGTTTTTTCTTAATGGCGTAAAATTACCGGCACAGTCTGGAGACGCTTCTCAAAAATCTGAATGAGAACTATCCTGGTCTCAATCCGGTGCGAAAAGGGCCGTAAAAGTACAAGAAAGCGGAGACAGCGGGCTTCCGGTGCATTACTCTTCGCCAGATTAAACTCGTAAGTGCCAGCAGCGTATTGAATAAAAAATTATGACCATCGAAATCGAATTAAAGTTCATTGCTACACCGCAAGCCGCCGAAAAACTGGCTGAAAAGCTTGCCGCGTGGCCACATCAGCACTTCGCCGCGCGCGAGCTGACCAATATCTATTATGAAACCGACGACAACCAATTGCGTCGTTGGGACATGGGCCTGCGCATTCGTGGCGTTGACCAACGCTATGAAATGACACTGAAAGCCGCCGGTAAAACGGTTGGCGGCTTGCATCAGCGTCCTGAATATAATGTTGATCTCGCCGAGCCGCAGCTGGATATCGCGCGCCTGCCGGCTGAGATCTGGCCGCAGGACACCGATATCGCCGCACTGCAATCGCGCCTGCAGCCGCTGTTCAGCACCCATTTCCAGCGCGAAGCCTGGCTGGTGCAATTTGGCGACAGTGAAATTGAAGTGGCGTTTGACCGCGGCGAAGTCGCTGCCGGTGAATTTAGCGAACCGCTTTATGAAGTTGAGCTGGAGCTCAAAAGTGGGCAGCGCGATGACATGCTGAAATTCGCTGAAGCGTTGATTGCGATGGGCGGCTTGCGTCTCGGCAGCCTGAGCAAAGCCGCGCGCGGTTACCAGCTGGCGCAGGGTAATTTACCGCGTCCAATCCGTACCTTGCCGTTGCAGAAAATCGCCGCGAAGGCATCGGTTGAGCAGGGCATGATCAACGCGATGACGGCGGCACTGAATCATTGGCAATATCATGAAGAAGTGTGGCTGCGTGGTAATAAAGAGGCCAAAGCGGCGGTGATTGATGCGCTGGAGACGCTGCGTCAGGCGTTCTCACTGTTTGGCGCGTTGGTGCCTCGCAAGGCTAGCAGCGATCTGCGCCAGAAATTGACCCGTCAGGAAGAGTTACTGGCCGATGAAGAGAATAATGCAGAAGCCACGTGTTTCTCGTTGACCTCCGTTGAAGCCCAGTTAGCGCTTACTCACTGGCTGGTGGAGTCGCAGTGGCAAAACTGGCTCGACGACAAGAGCAAAAGTAAGCTGCAGGGATCGTTCAAGCGCTTCAGCGATATTATGCTGAGCCGCATCTCAGCCGATCTCCGTGAAACCTTCGTTGACGTACAGCTGTTCAATGAGTTTCAGGATAAAGCGACGCGCCTGAATCGCCAGCTGCTGGCGGTGAACCTGCTGGCGGGTGCTTATCCGGTGGAAGAGGTGAATGTTTGGCTGGAAGGCTGGCTGGAGTTACAGCACGCCATTCGCGTCAAACAGAATCACGGCTTAATGCAACTGGTGAATCTTGCGATTAAACCAGCGCCGTTCTGGCTTAATAGCGGAATCAAACGCTAACGAAAAATCCAATCAGGGAGAGACGATGTTGTTACCGTTACCGGCGCTAATGCAGGCGCAGTTGGCTAATGTGGCAGAGCGACTTAATTTGCCACCTTCAGCGTTTACGCCAGAACAGGCGGGCGCGCTGACTTTTAGTGACTTTATCCTCGATAACCTGCAGCAGCATCCCGAATGGTGGCAGCATCTGCAACAGCAAGCGCCTACGCCAGATGAGTGGCAGCACTATGCCAACTGGCTGAAGGATGTGCTGCAAGCCGTTGATAACGAAACCTCCCTGATGCGCGAACTGCGTTTGTTCCGTCGTCACATGCTGGTGCGCATCGCCTGGATGCAGGCGCTGCAACACGCCACTACCGAACAAAGTTTGCAGCAGCTCAGTACGCTGGCGGAAATTCTCATCGCTGCCGCACGCGACTGGGTTTGGCAGGATTGCAGCCGCGACTTCGGTACGCCATGCAATGAAGCCGGTGAAGCTCAGCCGATGTTGATTCTTGGTATGGGTAAACTCGGCGGCTGTGAACTCAATTTCTCTTCTGATATCGATCTGATTTTTGCCTGGCCGGAAAACGGCGTTACGCAAGGTGGGCGACGTGAGATCGACAATGCGCAATTCTTCACGCGCATGGGGCAGCGGCTGATCAAAGTGCTCGATCAGCCAACGGTGGATGGGTTTGTCTATCGCGTGGATATGCGTCTGCGCCCGTTCGGTGATAGCGGTCCGCTGGTGCTGAGCTTTGCGGCACTGGAGGATTATTATCAGGAGCAGGGCCGCGACTGGGAACGCTATGCGATGGTCAAAGCCCGCCTGATGGGCGACGATCACGGTCACTGGAGCCAGGAATTGCAGCAAATGCTGCGGCCATTCGTCTATCGACGCTATATCGATTTCAGCGTGATTCAATCGCTGCGTAACATGAAGGGCATGATCGCGCGCGAAGTGCGTCGACGCGGCTTGAAAGACAACATCAAGCTCGGTGCCGGCGGCATTCGTGAAACAGAATTCATTGTGCAGGTCTTCCAGCTGATTCGCGGTGGACGTGAGCGCTCACTACAACTGCGTTCCTTACTCCCTACGCTTGAAGCCATTGGCGAGCTGGCTTTGTTAAGTCAAAAACAGATCGAGCATCTGCGTGAAGCCTATCTGTTCCTGCGTCGGCTGGAAAACCTGCTGCAAAGTATTAATGATGAGCAGACGCAAACGCTGCCAGAGAACGAACTCGACCGCCAGCGCTTAGCCTGGGCGATGGGCGCGGCAGACTGGAGCGTTCTGATGGCGCAGCTGGAGCTGCAAATGGCCGGTGTGCGCGCCATCTTTGACGAGCTGATTGGCGACGATGCGCCGGATGTCGACGATCAGCCGCAGTTGGCCGAATTTGCTGGTTTGTGGCAGGACGCACTTGAAGAGAGCGATCTCATCCCGGTTGTGCCGCAGCTGGACGATGCGCTGCGTCACGCGCTTTACAACGCGTTGAACAACTTCCGCCAGGATGTGAGCCGCCGCACCATTGGTCCGCGCGGTCGTCTGGCGCTTGATCAGTTGATGCCGCGTCTGCTCAGTGAAGTCTGTCAGCGCGAAGATGCCGATGTGCTGCTGAACCGTCTGACACCGCTGTTGCTGGGCGTGCTGACGCGCAGCACTTATCTGGAATTGCTCACCGAATATCATGGCGCGCTGCGTCATCTGATTCGTCTTTGTGCCGCATCACCGATGGTTGCCAGCCAGCTGGCGCGCTATCCGCTACTGCTGGATGAGCTGCTCGATCCCGCAACGCTGTATCAACCCACCGCGACCGACGCTTACCGCGACGAATTGCGCCAGTATCTGCTGCGTATTCCCACCGATGATGAAGAGCAGCAATTGGAAGCATTGCGCCAGTTTAAACAGGCGCAGCATCTGCGCATCGCTGCTGCCGATATTGCTGAAACGCTGCCCGTGATGAAAGTGAGCGATCACTTAACCTGGCTGGCAGAAGCGATTATCGAATCGGTGGTACAGCAAGCCTGGCAGATGATGGTGCAGCGCTATGGTCGCCCATCGCATCTCACCAGCGACAACGAGCGCGGTTTTGCGGTTGTCGGTTACGGCAAGCTCGGTGGTTGGGAGCTGGGTTATAGCTCTGATCTTGATTTGGTGTTCCTGCATGATTGTCCGGATGATGCGGAAACCGATGGCGAGCGCGTCATTGATGGTCGTCAGTTCTATTTACGCCTCGCGCAGCGTGTGATGCATCTGTTTAGCACGCGCACGTCGTCCGGCATTTTGTATGAAGTGGATGCGCGGCTGCGTCCTTCTGGCGCGGCGGGCATGCTGGTCAGTACTTTTGCTGCCTTTAACGAATACCAGCGCAGCGAGGCGTGGACCTGGGAGCATCAGGCGCTGGTGCGCGCGCGCATTGTGTTTGGCGAACCTGCGCTATGTGAACGCTTTGATGAAATTCGGCGTGGCATTCTTTGCCTGCCGCGTGAAGTCGAGACGTTGCAAAAAGAAGTGCGCGAAATGCGTGAAAAAATGCGTGCGCATCTCAGCAATAAACATAAAGGTCGCTGGGAAATTAAGACCGATGAGGGCGGTATCACCGATATTGAATTCATCGCGCAATATCTTGTCTTAGGCTACGCGGCCCATCAGCCAGCGTTGACGCGTTGGTCGGATAACGTCCGCATTTTCGAGTTAATGGCGCGTCACGGCATTATGCCGGATGAAGAGGCGCAGGCTTTAACGCATGCTTACGTCACGTTACGTGATGCGCTGCACCATCTGGCGCTGCAGGAATTGCCGGGCCATGTGGCAGCTGAAGCCTTTGTCGCTGAGCGCGCGGTGGTCAACAACAGTTGGCAGCGTTGGTTAAGCGGCACCGAATCTGACAGCGCGGAACAGTGAGCCTGATGGCTTATGTGGTAATATCCCGCGCATTATTTTGACCGTGTTGGAGTCTCTGAATGAAAGTAACACTGCCCACTTTTGGCAAGGCCACTGTGCTGGTCGTCGGCGATGTGATGTTAGATCGCTATTGGTATGGCCCAACCAGCCGTATTTCCCCGGAAGCGCCAGTGCCGGTGGTGAAAGTGGATACTATTGAAGAGCGTCCAGGCGGCGCGGCAAACGTCGCTATGAACATTGCTGCGCTCGGTGCAGCATCACGGCTGATTGGCTTGACGGGCGCTGATGATGCCGCGCGCGTGCTGAGTGAAACCCTGCAGAAGGTTAATGTCGACTGTGATTTTGTGGCAGTGCAAAGCCATCCAACCATCACTAAGTTGCGCGTGCTGTCGCGCAATCAGCAGCTGATTCGCCTCGATTTCGAAGAGGGTTTTGAGCAGATTGATCCGCAGCCGATTCACGATCGTATGCGCCAATCGCTGACGCAAGCGGGTGCGCTGGTGCTGTCTGATTACGCTAAAGGCGCGCTGAACAGCGTACAGACCATGATTCAACTGGCGCGTGAAGCTAATGTGCCGGTGCTGATTGATCCCAAAGGTACTGATTTTGAACGTTATCGCGGTGCTACACTGCTAACGCCGAATCTGTCTGAATTCGAAGCGGTGGTGGGTAAATGCAAAACTGTGGACGAGATTGTCAGCCGTGGCATGCAGTTAATCGCTGATTATGAGCTCTCCGCGCTGCTGGTCACCCGTTCAGAGAACGGTATGACGCTGCTGCAACCGGGCAAAGAACCGCTACATCTACCTACACAGGCGCAGGAAGTGTATGACGTAACCGGCGCAGGCGATACGGTAATTGGCGTGCTGGCTGCGGTGCTGGCGGCGGGTGACAGCCTGGAAGAAGCCTGTTTCCTTGCCAATGCTGCTGCCGGCGTCGTCGTTGGCAAGCTGGGTACTTCTACTGTCAGCACGGTTGAGCTGGAAAATGCCATTCACGCCCGTCCTGAAACGGGATTTGGTGTGATGACCGAAGCGGAGCTGAAAGCCGCTGTTGCGCTGGCGCGTCAGCGCGGTGAGAAAGTGGTGATGACCAATGGCGTGTTTGACATCCTGCACGCTGGTCATGTTTCTTATCTGGCGAACGCGCGCAAGCTGGGCGATCGCCTGATTGTGGCCGTTAACAGTGATGCCTCGACTAAGCGTCTGAAAGGCGAAACACGTCCGGTCAATCCGCAAGAAAATCGCATGATTGTCTTGGGTGCGCTGGAAGCGGTGGATTGGGTTGTACTGTTTGAAGAGGATACGCCACAGCGTCTGATTGCTGGCGTACTGCCGGATCTGCTGGTAAAAGGCGGCGACTACAAGCCGGAAGATATCGCGGGAAGCAAAGAAGTGTGGGCGAACGGCGGTGACGTGCGTGTGCTTAACTTCGAAGATGGCATCTCAACCAGCAACATCATCAAAACTATTCGCAGTCATTAAGTGTGAATCGGCGGGAGTTATGCTCCCGCCAATGAGCTTACTGCGGGGTATCAATTTTCCCAGCGGGATCTGGCGTGACGATCGCCGGCGCGGGTGCCGCTGGACTTTCACTTTCTAACTTCGCCAGGCGCTGTTCCAGCGCAGCCAATTTCTCACGCGTACGCAGCAGAACCTGCGTCTGCACATCAAACTCTTCACGGTTAACCAGGTCCATGCGCGTCAACTGCGCCTGTAATACCTGACGGATTTTCTTTTCGACATCATCGCCAAAATCGCGAATCCCTTTCGGCATAGCTTCATGTACCTGGCGAGCCAGTTGTTCAATTTTTTTCGTGTCGATCATGATTATTTCCTGGTTACGGTGGCCGATAGCTGCGCGTGTTCGGACTCAATAGCTATTAAGTGTAATACCTGAAACGAAAAGGTTAAACCTGAAATCCGCAACGCAGGAAATGCAAAAGCATTTGCACTTTTGTCGATTGCCCGTCCAGATGATTGGCGTTATAGTTTGTTCGCTTATTCTCAGGGCGGGGCGAAATTCCCCACCGGCGGTAAATCAGCTGTAGCTGAAAGCCCGCGAGCGCTTTGACAGCAATGTGAAAGGTCAGCAGATCCGGTGTAATTCCGGAGCCGACGGTTAGAGTCCGGATGGGAGAGGGTAACGACATCAGCCGGGCTTTGCCCGCGTCACGTTTTTGCCATGTGTTTTGTACGCACTCCTAAGCACGCCCTGGTTCTGGTAACTCATATTTTATAAGGTTTTTTTACCATGAATCAGACGCTTCTTTCTGAATTTGGCACGCCTGAACAGCGTGTAGAGCGCGCCATTGATGCGCTGCGCAACGGCCGCGGTGTAATGGTGCTCGACGATGAAAATCGTGAAAACGAAGGTGACATGATCTTCCCGGCAGAAACCATGACCGTTGAACAGATGGCATTAACCATCCGTCACGGCAGCGGTATTGTCTGTCTTTGCATCACCGAAGAACGCCGTCAGCAGCTTGAGCTACCAATGATGGTGGAAACCAACACCAGCGCTTATGGCACCGGTTTTACAGTGACGATTGAAGCCGCAAGCGGTGTTACCACCGGCGTTTCTGCTACCGATCGAATTACTACCATTCGCGCTGCAATCGCTGATGGCGCCAAGCCGTCAGACCTTAACCGTCCGGGCCATGTCTTCCCGCTGCGCGCGCGTGAAGGCGGCGTTCTGTCTCGTGGTGGACATACCGAAGCGACTATCGATCTGGTGACGCTGGCAGGATTTAAACCTGCGGGCGTACTGTGCGAATTGACCAATGATGATGGCAGCATGGCGCATGCGCCTGAAGCGATCGTGTTTGCTAAGCAACACGATATGCCGGTTGTCACCATTGAAGATCTGGTGGCGTATCGCCGTCAACGTGAGACGCGTCACGCCAGCTAACTGAATTGATACACGAAAAGAGGCCGGATAGTGATCTATTCGGCCTCTTTTTTTGTTTTAGCGATTGGCATAAAACACATGATTACCAATCACCACGGTACGTTCAAAGGCATGGCGCCAGGCGGGTTTAACGTGGTGCGCATGAAAAAAGGTTGCACCTTTGGTCACGTCCTGTAATTCACCTTCAACAATCTTTTTGGCCAACTCTCTGGCGCGCTGCCAGCTTTTATCTTCCTTAGGTGGATAACGATAAGGATTCTTTTTGAGAGACGTCCAGGAGAACTGCTTAGGTGCGTACACCACAGGACAGATCTCTTTGACATCCCAATTCGCCCGGTTCATGGTCACCGTGCCCACAGCTATTTGTCCTTTAATCGGTTCGCCACGTGCTTCATGGTAGATATTCATCGCCAGGCACAATATTGCTCCCTGAATTAACATACATTCCAATGCTCATATTTCCAAAAACGAGTGGAGTGTAAGAAGCCGATTCATTGGATGTAACAAGACTGGTCTCGCTCGGTCTTATATGCGCAATATATTACTGATATTTAAAAGTATTGTTTGCAATATTGAGACCTATCTTGTCTCGCATGTCCCACTAATTATCATTCAAATTCCCTGACAGAGATCATCATACTTATCAGCGTTAATCCCCCCGCGAAAGCGCGTATCGTGACGGTTAACAAAGCGACACTTCGTCAGAGGATTAACCATGAACACTACACGCATGCCTGCGCTGTTCCTTGGCCACGGCAGCCCCATGAACGTACTGGAAGAAAATCGATATACCCAAACCTGGCAGCAGTTGGGCGCAACATTGCCGCGTCCACGCGCGATTCTCGCGGTTTCGGCGCACTGGTATACACGCGGCACGGCAGTGACGGCAATGAGTAATCCGCGCACCATCCATGATTTCGGCGGCTTCCCGAAGGCGCTGTTTGATGTGCGTTATCCCGCGCCGGGATCGCCAGAGCTGGCCCAGCAAGTGATTGATTTACTTGCACCGGTCGCCGTTCATGCCGATCAGGAGTGGGGTTTTGATCATGGTTCCTGGGGCGTGCTGGCAAAAATGTATCCCGAAGCCGACATTCCGGTTGTGCAATTGAGTATCGACGCTACTAAACCAGCCGAATGGCACTACGCATTGGGGCAAAAGCTGGCGTTATTGCGAGATGAAGGTGTGATGATCGTGGCCAGCGGTAACGTAGTGCACAATCTGCGTATGCTGCGCTGGCAGGGTGCGGAAACCGCGTATCCCTGGGCGGAGAGCTTTGATCAGTTTGTACGTGAGAATCTGGATTTCCAGGGCGAAGCGGCGGATCACCCATTGGTGAACTTTATGCAGCATCCGGATGCACAGCTTGCAAACCCTACGCCGGAACACTATTTACCGCTGCTCTATATTCTTGGTGCGCGTGCTGCTGATGAAGCGATCTCTATTCCCGTAGAAGGTATGGAGATGGGCGCGATCAGCATGATGTCGGTGCAGATTGGTTAATTCGCGTGGCCGCCCGAAGATTGCGGGCGGCGCAGCGTTTACTCAATAAAGGTATGAGGATAGAAGCGCGACAGATCCTGAGTGATCAATGCACGATCTTCACGTATGCCAATACCGGCAGGTTGATCGTCAATCAGCCAGCTACCGATCAACGTGTAGCTGTCACCAAATTTCGGCAACTGATAGAACTGCTGGATAATCATGCCTTCCTCGCCATACGGGCCGTCCGCACGCGCGATCTCCTGACCGTTCTCAATGATGCGAATATTGGCACCTTCACGTGAAAACAGCGGTTTCACCACGTATTTATCCATCTGCGGCGCGTTCTTATCATCGGCAAAATAGGCGGGCAGCAAATTGGGATGATTGGGGAACATTTCCCATAGCAGCGGTAACAGCGCTTTATTGGAGATGATGCTTTTCCATGCCGGCTCCAGCCAGCGCACGCCCGCGTCTGCCAGCTTGGTGGAGAACACTTCGCGCAGCATGAATTCCCACGGATAGAGCTTGAACAGATTGCTGATGACCTGATCGTTTACATCGGTAAACTGGCCTCTTTCACCCAATCCAATCTCATCGATATAGAGAAACTCGCTCGGCAATCCGGCTTCGGTGGCGCAGTCCTGCAAATATTGCACCGTGGCGCGATCTTCTTCGGTATCACGACAGCAGGAGAAGTGCAGCCAGTTGAACCCGAACTGCTGATGCAGCGTGGCGAAGCGCTCGATCAGCTTCTCTTGCAGGCTGTTGAACTGGTCGCTGCCCTGCGGCAGGTTGCCCGCTTTGACCTGGTCTTCCAGCCAAATCCACTGAAAGAAGGCGGCTTCATACAGCGAGGTTGGCGTGTCGGCGTTGTTTTCCAGCAGCTTGGCGTCACCTTTGCCATCCCATGCCAGATCGAGGCGAGAATAGAGCGACGGCTGGCGCAACTTCCAGGAATCGCGCACAAAATCCCAGGTGTGCTTAGGAATGCAGAATCGGGTGAGCAGCTCGTCACTGCTCACCACTTTCTCCACCGCTTGCAAACACATCTGGTGCAGCTCGGCGGTGGTATCTTCCAGCTGTTCAACCTGCGCTAGCGTGAATTGGTAGTACGCATCTTCACACCAGTAAGGTTCACCATACATGGTGTGAAACTGGAAACCATACTCAGCTGCTTTTTCACGCCAGTCTGGACGTTCAGGGATTGCAATACGTTGCATGCTGCGACTTAGCCTCCCAGCGAGCGGCTGCCGGTGCCAGAGGCACTGCTGCGCTGCATGGTGTTTTGTTTTGCCACGCTGTCACCAAAGCCGCCACGCGTGATGGTGGAAGTGGTAGCGGGTTTCGGCGCCATTGCTGTTTTCGGCACGTTGATGGTACGGCCTGATGTCGCATTGCCGTAGTTTTTACCCGACGCGTCGACAAATTTTCCGTTTGCCGGGCTGTTCGGATTTTTTGGCGAGAACAGTGGCTGCTGGGCAAAGCCTGCGCCGCCGCTCATCATACGTCCCATCATGTAACCGGCCATCAATGGCATCCAGAAGCTCCCGCTTTGCTGCGCTTCGGCATTATTAGCGGTGGTGCCCACGCCCGCTTGTGCAGGCGTTTGCTGGCACTGATTCTCACCAAACTCAGCCACACAATCTTCGCGCGTGGCGTATTTCGGCGCGGTACGTTCCGCTTCTTTCTGTGCGTTGTTATACGCAGTGGTACATTGCGCGCTCTGGCCTGGATTGGCTTTGGCGCAATCATCTGCGTTTTGATATAGCGACACCCTCTCATCACTCTGCTCGCAGCCTGCCAGCATAAACACTGCGCTAACGGCAAAGGCGACTGGCGTTAAGTGGCGTGCCTGCCAGCTTTTACGAAAAGCGGCATGGCGAATATTTTTCGTCCGTTTCATTATTTTCATCCTGTGCCCAAAGGTGCGGTAAAGGATAGGGGATGAGCGGTGGAAAATGAAGCACGGAGCCAGATGGGGAAAGCATCTTTACGTAGCTATACGATTGAATGCGAAAGGGGCCGCATGCGGCCCCTTGGGGAATTAATTACCGAATGGATTTCCGCTACTGCGTGCGGCAGCTGGACGGGCTTGTGCGGGGGCTGAAGGCGATGACGCTTTCGGACCGTTATCCACACGCGCGGCCTGCTGGTTATTTTCCGGCGCCACCACTTCTGGTGTCGTGGTGATCTCTTTGCCCAATGTGCTGTTCAGCTGCTGCAGATCCTGCTCGTTCAGCGTACCCAGCGCATATTTGATATTCAGCTGGTTAATCAGATAGCTATAACGCGCATCAGAAAGCTGCTGTTTAGCGTTGAACAGCGTGGTGGTCGCATCCAGCACATCAACGATGGTACGCGTACCAACCTGATAACCGGCTTCCATCGCATCCAGTGAACTTTGTGCAGACACCACAGCCTGCTTGTAAGCATCGATGCTGCTGATAGAAGCATTCACGTTATTGAATGAAGAACGCACCGTCTGAACTGCGCTACGATGCGCGCCTTCCAGCTGTTCGCTGGCCGCGACATAGTTGTACTGCGCTTGTTTCACCTGTGAAGTCACCGAACCGCCGCTATACAGCGGCATGGTGAAGCTCAGGCCAACCTGGTTAGAACCGGTGATCGAGTCGGTGCTGCCGGCGCTCTGATTAGCGCGGCTGCCGCCATATTTGCTGTTCGACATACCCGTTGACGCGGTCAAATCCAGCGTTGGCATGTGGCCGGTTTCAGCTGAACGAATCTGCTCACGTGCCAGATCCTGGCTCAGACGCGCAGACAGCAAGGTCAGGTTGCGGCTCTCTGCTTCTTTCAACAGGCTGGCAACGGCATCTGGACGCGCAGTTTTGAAACGATCGATATTCAGAGAAGCCAGCGACAGATAATCCATGCCGGTAATCTGACGCAGCGATTCCACGGCGTTATCAAGATTGTTACGTGCGGTCACTTCGTTGGCCAGTACGGTGTCATACTGTGCGCGGGCGTTCTGCACGTCAGTGATTGCAACCAAACCTACGTTGAAGCGCTGAGTGGTTTGATCTAATTCGCGGTAAATCGACTGTTTCTGTGCTTCGGTGTAAGAAAGCGTATCGATCGCCTTCAACACGTTGAAATAGGCAGTTGCACTATTCAAAATCAAATCTTGCTGTGCAACCTGATAAGTGACGTCCTGAATACCGGCTTGTTTTTCCTGCAGCGACAGCGCACGCCATTTCGACATGTCGAAAATAGTTTGAGTTAATTGCAGAGAGGCGCTGGTCGTGTTGGAATGAAGTCCGCTGCTGTCACGGTAGCCGTTGTTATAAGTATAATCTGCGCCCAAGCCTAACTGCGGCAATAAAGGACTACGCGCTTCATTGATTTTCTCAAATGCTGCGTCGCGATTAGCCGCAGAAGAGCGCAGATCGGGGTTGCTAAGGCGCGCCTGCTGATAGACCTGCAACAGGTTTTCTGCCTGGCTGGCAAGGCTGAATCCGCCCAGGCTCAGTCCAATAAAAAGTGGGAGCAGTTTTTTCATTTGCATTCCTTTTGTTGCAGCAAAATGCACGGGTAGTGCTGCAGGTAAGCCAAAAAAATAATCGCCGATTCTACAGAGGCGGCGTCAGAGATAAGTTGGCTGAACGTGCCTTCTTCCCCTAATTTACGTAAATAATTCAAAAAGAACCACTCGGACGGAGCGGTAGACTTGGCTTTTCTTTGCTCCATCCCAATCTGCATAAGGAATCAGACGATGGCGAGTGCAAAAAAATCCCCTGTGACTTTCACAAAAAACGATGTAGAAATTATTGCACGCGAAACGCGTTACGATGGTTTTTTTTCCATCGTCAGCTACCGTTTCCGTCACCGTCGTTTTAATGGCGAAATGAGTGGTGAAGTGGTGCGCGAAGTTTTTGAGCGCGGACACGCCGCCGTGCTGCTACCCTATGATCCCTTACGCGATGAAGTGGTGCTGATCGAACAGATCCGCATTCCCGCTTTTGATTCCAGCCCAACGCCCTGGCTGCTGGAAATGGTGGCTGGCATCATCGAACCTGGCGAAACACCAGAAGATGTCGCACGTCGTGAGGCGGTAGAAGAAGCTGGCCTCAAGGTTGGTCGCGTCAAACCGATAGTGAATTACTTAGCCAGCCCCGGCGGAACGTCTGAACGTTTGTCGGTGCTGGTGGGCGAAGTGGATGCCAGCCTGGCAGAGGGAAATCACGGGCTGGAGGAAGAGAATGAGGATATTCTTGTCCATGTGGTGAGCCGCGAACAGGCTTATCGCTGGGTGGAAGAGGGGATTATTGATAACGCGGCATCTGTCATCGCCTTGCAATGGCTGGCGTTGCACCATGAAAAACTACGAGAAGAGTGGAAGCTAAAATGAAACAGCGCTATACCCCTGACTTTCCCGAAATGATGCGCCTGTGCGAAACCAATTTCGCCCAGCTGCGTCGCCTGCTGCCGCGTAATGACGAGGCAGGTGCATCGGTGATTTATCAGGTGAATGGCGCCAGCTATCAGCTCACCATTGAGGAATCGACCCGTTACACCACTTTAGTTGAAGTGCGTCAGGTGGCACCCGCGGTGAGTTACTGGAGCCTGCCTTCGATGTCTGTGCGGCTCTACCATGATGCGATGGTCGCTGAAGTGTGTTCCACTAAACAGATCTACCGATTTAAAGCGCGCTATGATTATCCTAATAAAAAACTGCATCAGCGCGATGAAAAACATCAGATTAACCAGTTCCTTGCGGATTGGTTACGTTACTGCTTAGCGCATGGCGCTGTGGCAGTACCGGTTTGCTGATAGCGTAAAAAAACGCAACGATGGCGTGGAGATTAAGGAAACGCTTTGGATAGCCTGCTAACTCTTCCTGCACGAGATGGGTCTGATATCAGGATTTTACAAATCACGGATACCCATCTTTTTGCCGGAAAACATCAATCGCTGCTTGGGGTGAATACCTGGTCGAGTTTTGATGCGGTGCTGGATGCCATTGAGGCACAACAGCAGCATTATGATCTGATTATCGCCACCGGCGATCTCGCTCAGGATCACACCGTCGAAGCTTACCAACATTTTGTAGCGGGCATTAATCGTCTGCCGAAACCTTGCGTCTGGCTGCCGGGAAATCACGATTTCCAGCCGGCGATGGTGGATACGCTAGCCGATGCGGGTATTAAGTCAGACAAGCATGTTCTGTTAGGCGATCACTGGCAGCTGGTGCTGCTCGATAGCCAGGTATTTGGCGTGCCGCATGGCATGTTAAGCGAATACCAGCTTGAGTGGCTGCATACCGCGCTCAGCAAGTATCCGGAACGTCACACCTTAGTGCTGCTGCATCATCATCCTCTGGCTTCCGGTTGTACCTGGTTAGATCAGCACAGCTTGCGTAATCCACATCAGCTGGAAGCAGTACTGCAACACTTCCCGCGTGCGCGCAATCTGGTGTGCGGTCATATTCATCAGGAACTCGATCTCGACTGGCATGGTCGCCGCGTAATGGCTTCGCCATCGACCTGCGTCCAGTTCAAACCGCATTGCACCAACTTCACCATAGATACGCTGGCGCCAGGCTGGCGCTGGTTCACCTTGCAGCCCGACGGCGTGCTGCAAACCGAAGTGAACCGCCTGCAAAGCGACATGTTCCGCCCCGATCTTGATTCCGAGGGCTACTAAGCAATGGCGGCGCTGATCTATCTGCATGGCTTCAACAGTTCCCCGCAATCGGCGAAAGCTACCCAGCTACAGCATTGGCTCAACGAGCAGCATCCACACATCAATGTGATGGTGCCGCAACTGCCGACGTTTCCGGCCGACGCCGCCAGCATGTTGGAAGAGCTGGTGATGCAGTATTCCGGTGAACCGCTGGGATTGGTGGGATCGTCGCTGGGCGGCTATTTTGCTACCTGGCTGTCGCAGTGTTTTATGTTGCCAGCGGTGGTGGTCAATCCCGCCGTACGGCCGTTTGAGCTGCTGGTGGATTATCTCGGCGAAAACCGTAATCCCTACACCGGCCAGCAATATGTGTTAGAGTCTCGCCACATTTACGATCTGAAAGTAATGCAGATTGACCCTCTTGAAGCGCCTGATTTACTTTGGCTGCTGCAACAAACCGGCGATGAAATACTCGATTATCGCCAGGCGCTGGAGTATTACAGCGCATGCCGCCAGACGGTTGAAGAGGGCGGCAATCATGCCTATATCGGATTCGAACGCCATTTCGCACAGATAGTTGATTTTCTGGGATTAAACGCTCAGTAGCTTTGCGAAGTGGGGCCATTTTCCTATTGCTAATCAGACATTTACGATGAGCCAATCAAGCTATAATGCCGATGCCATTGAGGTCCTGACCGGCCTTGAACCGGTGCGTCGTCGTCCGGGGATGTACACCGATACCACGCGCCCAAACCATCTGGGCCAGGAAGTGATCGATAACAGCGTCGATGAGGCGCTGGCTGGTCACGCCAAACGTGTGGAAGTGATTCTTCATGCCGATCAGTCATTGGAAGTTATTGATGACGGTCGTGGCATGCCGGTGGATATCCATCCGGAAGAAGGCGTGCCTGCGGTTGAGCTGATTCTTTGTCGCCTGCATGCGGGCGGCAAATTCTCCAATAAAAACTATCAGTTCTCAGGCGGCTTGCACGGCGTTGGCATCTCGGTGGTTAACGCATTATCGAAGCGCGTGGAAGTTACTGTGCGTCGTAACGGCGAAATCTACCAGATTGCCTTCGAAAATGGCGACAAAGTGCAGGATCTTACGGTTACCGGCACCGTCGGTAAACGCAACACCGGCACCAGCGTGCATTTCTGGCCAGATGAAAGCTTCTTTGATAGCCCGCGTTTCTCCGTTTCCCGTTTATCACATCTGTTAAAAGCTAAAGCCGTGCTCTGTCCGGGCGTTGAAATTGTCTTTAAAGACAAGGTCAACGATACCGAACAAACCTGGATGTATCAGGATGGCCTGACCGATTATCTGTGTGAAGCGGTTGACGGCTTGCCGACGCTACCGGAAAAACCTTTTGTGGGCAGTTTTGCCGGCGATGTGGAAGCGGTGGACTGGGCGCTGCTGTGGCTGCCGGAAGGCGGTGAGCTGCTGACGGAAAGCTATGTCAACCTGATCCCAACCATGCAAGGCGGCACGCACGTCAACGGCTTGCGTCAGGGATTGCTGGATGCCATGCGTGAGTTCTGCGAATACCGCAATATTTTGCCACGCGGCGTGAAGCTCTCGGCGGAAGATATCTGGGATCGCTGTGCGTACGTACTGTCGGTGAAGATGCAGGATCCACAGTTTGCGGGTCAGACGAAAGAGCGCCTGTCGTCACGCCAGTGTGCGGCATTCGTCTCAGCGGTGGTAAAAGATGCTTTCAGCCTGTGGCTGAACCAGAATGTACAGGCGGCTGAAATGCTGGCCGAGCTGGCGATCTCCAGCGCACAGCGCCGTATGCGTGCCGCGAAGAAAGTGGTGCGTAAAAAACTCACCAGCGGACCGGCGCTGCCGGGCAAACTGGCTGACTGCACCGCGCAGGATTTGAATCGAACCGAACTGTTCCTCGTCGAAGGGGATTCTGCGGGCGGATCCGCCAAGCAGGCGCGCGATCGTGATTATCAGGCGATCATGCCGCTGAAAGGCAAGATCCTCAACACCTGGGAAGTCTCTTCAGACGAAGTGCTGGCCTCGCAGGAAGTGCATGATATTTCCGTGGCGATCGGTATCGATCCCGACAGCGAAGATCTAAGCCAGCTGCGTTACGGCAAGATCTGTATCCTCGCGGATGCGGATTCCGATGGTTTGCACATTGCCACGCTGCTGTGCGCGCTGTTTGTGAAGCATTTCCGTTCGCTGGTGCAGCACGGCCATGTATATGTGGCCATGCCGCCGCTGTATCGCATCGATCTCGGCAAAGAAGTCTATTACGCCTTAGATGAAGATGAGAAAGAGGGCGTGCTGGACCAGCTCAAGCGTAAGAAAGGTAAGCCGAACGTGCAGCGCTTTAAGGGCTTGGGTGAAATGAACCCGCTGCAGCTGCGTGAAACCACGCTCGATCCTAATACCCGTCGTCTGGTGCAATTGACCATAAGCGATGAGGATGTCGACCAAACGCTGCGTGTAATGGATATGCTGCTGGCCAAGAAACGTTCGGAAGATCGCCGAAACTGGCTGCAAGAGAAAGGCGATTTAGCCGACCTCGAAGTGTAGAAAAAGGGACGCCTCGGCGTCCCTTTTTTATTGCTGCTGCAGCGCCTGCTTAATCCGCGCAACTACCGCGCTCCACTCTTCATCCTGCCCGCGCGCAAACAATCTCATTTGCGGATACCACGGCGAATCTTCGCGATTGGCTAACCAGCGCCAGTCGCGCGCCCAGGCAGGCAACATTACCCAGCAAGGTTTCCCCATCGCTCCCGCCAGATGAATCACTGAGGTATCGACGCCTATCACTAAATCTAATTGGGCGATAACGGCGGCAGTGTCCCGATAACTGCTAAACAGCGCACCAAGTGGCTGCACGTGCGGGAAATCAGTAATGTCCTCTTCACCTGCACCTTTTTGCAAACTAATCCAGTTGTTATCAGGCAGGTCAAACAAAGGCGCGAGTTGTGATAGATGTGCAAGCGATCGCTGACTATCATTCTTATGTCCGGTGGATCCTTTCCAAACGATACCAATTTTTTTCCCGCTCCCCAGAATTGGCCACTTTGCCTGCTGTTCTTTGGGGCTGAACAGATAGGGATGATGCGCGCCAAAGGGTTGTGATGAGTTGAGGAAATGCTGCGGTAAATCCAGTAATGAGCACCAATAATCTGCCTGTGGCAACGCGTGCTGTGCTTCTTCACGCGTAAGGTAATGATCGAGATGCGGCATCGAGACCATTAATGGTTTCAAGGCTTTGCTTCCCAGCATGATCACGCTTTCTGCCTGCTTTTCAGTTTTCAAACGTGGGAGAAAGCGACTGAATTGTATCTCGTCGCCCATTCCTTGCTCAGTCCGCACCAACAGCGTTTTACCGCACAGATCTTCTCCTTTCCAGTAGCGCATTGGCAGTTTAGGCAAAGTAAAGAAGCGATCAGGATTGTCCGGCGCATAACGCGCCTGATAGTTTGACCAGCCCTCAGAAAAGTTGCCTTGCTGTAGTTGCACCATGCCGAGCGCATTGCGACAGCGTAGATCGCTGCGACGTACATGTAACACTTGTTGCATTTGGCTTTCAGCTTCTTGCAACTGGCCCATGTGTGCCAGCAATGTACTCATGCCATAGCGGGCTTCGGTATAATCGGCCTGGCTCAGTAAAGCTAATCGATACTGTTCTAAAGCAAGGTGGTAGTGACGCTGTTTATGCAGCAGAATGGCATAATTATTGTGACAGGCGGCGTAGCCCTCATGTGATTTCAGTGCCGCCTGATAACAGGCTTCGGCCTCGCTCCAGCGTCCGGCGTCATAATGGGTAAGGCCGAGACCGTTGAGTAATCCCGCATCTTGTGGCGCAAGCTTCAGCGCTCGCTGATAATAGCGCTGCGCCAAATCAAGATCGCCACTGCGCCGTGCAAGCCTCGCGGCTTCATGCAGAAACCAGCCATCGTAAGGGACAAGTGTCAGATGCGCGCGGATTTTACGCCAGGCTTCTTCCTGTCGGCCTTGCTGCAGTAACTGGGTTACCGCTTGCTTCTGGCGTAAACCGCTATCGGTCCGAGGTTTATGGCGCATTGTGATATCCTGCCGCTGATAAAGTGGCGTAATTTAAGTCGAAAGTGTCAGAAACCGCGCTAAGACAGGTCTTGTTCTCTGAGGATGGAAATTTGAAAATCACACTGGAAGAGTTGCGTGCCTGGGTTGCGGTGGTGGATACGGGATCAATCACGTCAGCTGCAGAGCAACTCGATCAAACCAGCTCTGGTGTGAGCCGTGCACTAAGCCGCCTGGAAAGCAAGCTGCAAACCACCTTAATGCATCGCACAACGCGTCGGCTGGCATTGACCGAAGAGGGGATGATTTTTCTCGATCACGCACGGCAGATTCTCGCTTCAGTCGAACAGGCCGAAGAACAAATCGCGCAGCGCCGGGATATTCCTTCCGGACGCCTACGCGTCAATGCCAATACGCCATTTACCCTGCACGTTATTGTGCCGCTAGTGGCAGAGTTTCGTCAGCAGTATCCGCATATTCAACTGGAACTGAACACTGACGATATCGTTATCGACCTGCTGGAGCAGCAAACAGACATCGCCATTCGCATCGGCGAGTTACGTGATTCGACACTACGCGCGCGTGTTCTTGGAAGCAGCGCCATACGCTTATTGGCCAGCCCGGCTTATCTCGATAAATTCGGCACCCCTGAAAGCGTGGAAGCGCTGGCGAATCACCAACTGCTGGGGTTTAGTCAGCTCGATGCGCATAACGTCTGGCCGGTATGGCAGCGTGAGGGGGAGTTCCTGCGTATTAAACCCACGCTATCTGCCTCCAGCGGTGAAACGCTGCGTCAACTGGCGTTGGCCGGGCAAGGTATCGTGCGTTTATCCGATTTTGTCAGTCGGGATGATCGTGTTAACGGGCGTCTAATCCCGGTTTTAGAAACCGAGACCCGTGAACAACGTCTACCTGTCCACGCGGTCTATTATCGCAATCAATCCCTTACCTCACGCATTACCTGTTTTTTGGATTTTTTACGCAAAAAAATTCAGGAAAATCATCTGTTATAGTCCTATTTTAATTCAATTACTTCCCGTCTCTTATCACATTATCAACCATAAAAACTCACAATTTCAGTTGGTTAATTAACTAACTTACCTTTTGGTAATGTTGGGAAGTTTTTTATGCCCTAACGGGACATTTCTTATGTCTCGGAAATCTCTCTTTCCTGATTATGTCGCTCACTTTGAGCCCACACTGCTGGGCTAAGCCAGGGAGATTGCTGCTCTTGCTTGCAAACGCGCAATCAAAATCAAATGTTTTAAAGGGATTAATCATGAACGTTTCGCCCGTAAGTGTTGCGGTTATCGACAAAAAAACGATAACAAAAGCAGAAGTCATGCGTGCTGGCAAAGATGGAAAATCAGCAAAAATTCAAGCTATTACCAATGGCAAATATCTTCTTACGCAGGGTAATGACGGCGTTGCGCCAGAAAACATTACCGTTAAACGCGTAGGAAAAAACTTGTTAGTCATGCTGGAAGGTTCAGATAGCAATAACCCGGATTTGATCATCGAAGACTTCTTCGCCAAATCGGGTTCCCTCGTAGGGAAAGCAGAAGATGGCGAAATGCATGAATACGTTGCAACCGATGGACATGCTGACCACGAAGCTGCAGCCCTTGTCGATGGCGAAACCGCCGCGCTAGCTCTGAGCGAAGGCACTGTTGATACCGATTCTGGTTATGCGCTGGCCTCGGGCTTTGAATGGTCACCAGCGCTGATTGCTTTGGGTGGTTTGGCTGCTATTGCCGCCGCCGCAGGCCTTGGTTACGTAGCCGCGAAAGAACAGTATCAGGACAGCAACAATAGCGGTAAGAGTGGTAAAGGCGGAGACGGCGGTAAAGGTGGCGATGACGGCAAAGGTGGCGGTGACAACGGTGGCGGTAATGTAAGCGTTCCGGTGGTGAATGGCATATTCGACGATGTAGGTAGCATCACTGGGCTGATCGCTAAAGGTAGCCGAACTGATGACACCACGCCAACTCTGAATGGTACTGGCACCAAAGGAAACGTGATTGAAGTATGGGATGGCACCATCAAAATTGGTGAAACGACCGTTGGTGAAAATGGCACCTGGTCTTTCACACCAGGAAAAGCCTTGGGCGCAGGTAGCCACAGCATTACTACCCGTGAGCGCAATGAAAAAGGCGTAGTGGGCGAATCAAGTGAAGCATGGGGTTTTGTCATTGATCTGACTGCACCAGCAAAAGGTACCATTGGTGGCATGTTCGACGACAGTACGAATCCACCAAAAGAAATTACAAAAGATGGCGTGACCAAAGACAGTACGCCAGGTCTTTCAGGTAAAGCTGAAGCTGGCTCTACGGTTGAAATCTGGAAAAATGGTCAATTGCAGGGCACCGCGAAAACGGATAGTGAAGGTAATTGGAAATTCACCTGCCCAAAATTAGCCGACGGAAAACATGATTTCAGCATTGTGGTCGTTGATCAGGTAGGTAATAAATCTTTGCCGTCAGATGCCTGGATCGTTGAGATTGATACCATTGCGCCTGAAAATAAAGGTATTGGTGCAATTAAAGATAGCAATGAAAAACCGATTGAAAACAGTGATGAAACTGAAGACAGCACGCCGACGTTTTCTGGTGTGGGTGAGAAAGGTGATATCGTCAAAATAATCGACAACGGCAAAGTTATAGGAAGCACCGTTATTGATGACAAAGGCGAGTGGACCTTTACACCGGAAAAATCTTTAGAAAATGGTAAACATGAATTCCAAATCATTGTTGTTGATCCCGCCGGTAATGAATCTCAGCTTTCTGAAAAAGTTGTCGTTGATATCAATGATCCAAATGCACCCATCGATCCCGTACCCGGTGATGAAGTTATTCCCGATCCCAATGTGCCAGTAACCGGTGTGATTGGTGATGTTTATCGCGATGAGAAGTTGGAAGGTGGTCAAAAATTCCATATCGGTAAGACACCTATTGCGAGCGGTGAAGCAGTAAATGATTCGACCATCTTTGTTGGTGGTACCGGAGTTGCCGGAGATATCGTTTATATTTGGATAAATGGGGCTGATAACCACTTTTATCTTTCATCTACAGTTGATGATAAAGGAAAGTGGAGCATCGCAACACCAGATCTTCCAGATGATATATATAGCATTGAGGCTGCTTTCAAAGATGCAGAAGGTGTTGTAACGGCTAAAACACCTGCATTTGAAGTTAAAATTGACACTATACCGCCAGGAGCTGTTGATCCCGGTGATCTTTTCCCTGATTCAATAGGTCAAATTAATATTTCTGATCTACTTTCAGAACAGCAAGACACACTGTTTGGCGAATCCCAGGAAGGAAATGTACTGTCTCAACATCTTGATGAAAGTGCTTTAAATAACATTATGTCTGATTTTAATGTCAATCATTCCACCCTTAATGGAGTGGTTTCGTTAGATGTCTCTTCAGTTGATAATCACCTGGAACTTCGTGACTTATCTGAATAATCACCACACTGCTAATTTTAATTTGGAATAAAAGAAAGTGCCATTTGGCACTTTCTTCCAGGGAGTTGTAATGAAGATTAAACGTATTTCTATTATCGCTGTTCTTGCATCATTGTCCGTAACGACGGGAATTCAAGCGCAAACTGTTTTTGGGAAATCATGGCAATCAATGCCAGCAGCGGCGTCCGATCAAACCAAAGTTGTTTATTATCGCACTGCTGATAATAATAAAAAGGCTGCACATATCTATGTGGATGGTGAATTCCAAACCGCCCTTTTATCGGGTGGATTCACGGTGTTTTGCCTTAAGCCAGGTATGCATTCATTAGGAAGCTACACGGATGATGCGCCACGCTATCAAGGTAAACAACAACAGCAGTGGCGGGATTCATTGGCTGCGGGAAAAACCTACTATGTTACTGCAAGTCTTGATGGCTCTGGCCGCCCACATGTTGTAGAAACCTCTGTGGCGCAGCAACAATTGATGGGTGCCCGGCAGCAAGCGCATTTGCTTTCCCGCGCCTCGTCCGTTATCTCATGTAAGGTGGACGCCGCTCAATCTTACGATAATTACGAGTTTTCATCTGATCTGTTATTTAATTTCGCCAGTGCCAGCGGTAACGATATTTCTGTTCAAGGTCATAACGCTATTCAGCAATTCGCGCATCAAATGAAACGCAATGGTAAATTGAATCCGCATATTATCGTTACAGGTTTTACCGATCCTATTGGTGATAATGAGAGTAACCTAAAGTTAGGCCAACGCCGCGCTGATACAATTAAGAAATTATTAGTCAATAATGGTTTAAGTAATGACAATATTCAATCGCAAAGTATGGGTGAAAGCCAGGTTTCTAAACAGTGCTCTGGGTCATTAAAACAGCAGCGTTTATGCTATGCAAGCGAGCGCCGAGTAATAATCAGTGTAGAGAATAAATAATTTTATTCTTTCCTGTAATTATCACGCGGTCTAAAATTTAATGATTCGAACCATTTTTTAAACATTTGTATTCAATTAATTGTTGTTTATTCCCAATTAATTGAGACATATCCTGTGTTAGCTATTTCACTAACTGGCTCAGAATGTTTGAGTTCCGGGAGGGAACCGGAACCTTAAACCGAAATATCATAAAAGGAATGTTATCATGGCTAATAACAGCATCAATGAAATTGCAGTACAGGAAATAAATACCATCACCAAAAAAGATTTTGGCTGGAAAGATATCCCTGCTCCAAAAGGTGAAAATGGAAAAGCTGAAATTATCATCGACGGCGTAACGACTTATGTGAAAGTTGACGCAGAAGGTAAGTGGTCATTCACTCCTCCTGAGTGGGCTGAAGGCATGCATACCGTTCAAATCACCATTATTGATGACGCAGGTAACCGTGGACCGGCAACTTCGTCAATTGTTAATCTGGATACCAAACCGCCAGTAGCCCCCGAAATTTGGCGTGTAGCTGATAACACCGGCAGTGATAAAGGTAATTTGAATCCAGGCGATATTACTGATGAGGCTCAACCAGTACTTTCAGGTGTAGGAGAACCGGGTTCAACCGTTTATATCTACGATAATAACGGCACAACTCCAATTGCTTCCGCGAAAGTGAATAGCATGGGTGCATGGACCGTTACACCAGATCTGGCCGATGGCGACCACAGCCTGACCGCTACCGTAAAAGATGCGGGTAAACACGAAAGCCCAGCATCTGCAGCTTTTAATCTTAAGATTGAAGCGGGCGTCGTAGTCATGGCCGAAAATTCGGCGTCAGAGGTTCAGCATCACATTGAGCCAGCATCAAACACTAACGATTTTGGCACTTTCTCAAACGCGTTTGAAAAACACCAAAAGAGCAACGTGATCAGCACATCTTTAACGGCTGAACCTTTCAGCTTGATTGAGATTACGATTAACAACACGGTAACCACCATCTCAGCCGATGCTGACGGAAAATGGTCATTCAGCTCTGATGCATTGCCTGATGGCGTCTACTTCTTCCAGTATCGTGCGCGTGATGATGCAGGTAACTGGGGTCTTGAACCAACGCAAATGATTTTCCACATTGAAGCTGGAAACCCTGAAGCGCCACAAATTCTGCGCGTCATTGATGATGAAGGCCAAATTGACCATTTAACTTCAGGTCAATATACCGATGACAAAACGCCAACCTTGTCAGGCGTTGCTCAACCGGGATCGCTGGTATTCATCTATGGCACCACTGCTACCCCAATTGGCAGTGTTACAGCAGGCAATGATGGCCGCTGGAGCTTTACCCCAACGCTGACTACTGATGATACTTATGTCTTTAGCGCGGCATACGAGGATAGCTATGGTCGTATGAGCCCGAAATCTGACAACTTCATCCTGAAGCTAGATGCAACGGCACCTAGCGCACCAGAGATTAGTGAAGCTTTTGATGATTTTGATAAAACCGCTATATTGCATTCGGGAGATAAAACCGATGACACCACGCCTAAGCTCTCTGGCGTAGCGGATGCCGGTTCCATCGTGCGTATTTGGGATGGCAATCAGCTCATTGGTAGCACCGTTGCTAATAGTCGCGGCCAATGGAGCTATGAGGTGGATCAGGAACTGGCTGAAGGCTCGCACTCCCTTCGTGTTGACTCGGTCTCAAAAGGGGGGAGTGCTTCTGCTAAATCCGATGAATTTATCCTCATCGTTGATACCACATCTCCACCACCAGCTGAAATCAGTGAAATTGTTGCTAATAACGGTAGTACCGAGCGTCCTCTGTTTAGCGGTGATGCAACCAATGATGACACGCCTGTACTGCGCGGAACCGGTAAAGAAGGTGAGATTGTTCACGTTTATGACGGTGATGATGTAATTAATTCAACTGTGGTGAAAGCTGACGGCACATGGGAAATCGAACTGGATCCACTGGATGAGAATTCGCATGAGCTGAAGATTAAAATCGAGGATCCTGCAACTGGAAAAGAGTCTGATTTCTCTACTCCAGTGATTATCGTGGTGGATCTCACGCCACCAAATAAACCGGGTGTACCTGAAATTATTGATAATACCGGTGGGGACAATGGCCCGGTGCAGCCAGGAACGCCAATTGACGAAACCAAGCCTGAATTCAAGGGGGGTGGCGCTAACCCGGGTGATACCGTTGAAGTCGTTATCATTGACGAAAAGGGTGATGAGAAAGTCATTGGAACCGGTATCGTTGATGCCGGTGGCAACTGGACTGTGACACCAACGGATCCAATTGATGATGGTGAATATGAAGTCGTCGTTGATATCACCGATCCAGCAGGTAACACCTCCGATCGTTCAGACCCCATTGATTTGATCATTGATACCCAAGTACCAGATGAAATTGTCAATTTTGAACTGTGGGATGATGTTGGCATCGAAACCGGCATAATTCATGAAGGTGGCATCACCGACGATAAAACCCCAACCGTGCGCGGTACTGGTGAAGAGGGTTCTAAAGTCATTATCTGGGATGGCAACACAAAAATTGGTTCTGCCGTGGTCACTAATGGCGAGTGGAGCTATGAACTGCAAGATCTGACTGAAGGCGCGCATAACATCCGCGTTCAGCCTGTCAGCGCATCAGGTGTTCCTGGCCCAATTAACGCTGGTATCAACTTTGAGGTGGATGTGACTCCTCCTGGCGGTGGTAGCTTCCTGGACGGTACTTTCGTTAACAAAGATGGATTTACTAAACCGTTGGATTTAACACCCAGAAAAGACGGTACCTTAACACCGGTTAATGGCCAGGTGCTGACGCTGAACGGTAGCGGTGTAGAAGATGGCACCACTGTTGTACTTTATGGCGATGCTGCACACACCTTGGTACTGGGCAGCGCTGTAGTGACTGCAGGTAAGTGGACACTAGAGACCATTGAGCTTGAAGAACGCAGTTATGACTTCTCCTTCGGTTATCGTGACGCAGCATGTAATGAAACTGCGGGTAGCGAAACGTTCACGCTGGTCATTGACGTTACGCCTCCTGGCGCTGTTGATCCGGGCGATCTGTTCCCGGATTCAGTGAATGACATTCTGATGACTATGTCTCTGAATGACATCCTGGGAATGAGCGATGATTCCCTGTTCATTGACAACGGTAAAACCCAGTTGATGATTGCTGACGCAGGTAAAGAAGTTGCTCTGGAAGACATCTTGCCGAAAGGTGAAGAAGTGAGTAACTGGAGCCAGGCAAATGGCACCGTAACCGTGGCAGGCGTTGAATATAACGTTTACCAGAACAACGGTGGCGATGCTGAAGTAATGGTTCCTCAGCACCTGATTCAAGAACAGCACTAATCCCTGATGAGCTGCTAAACAAAAGCCCCGGTCGCGAGATCGGGGCTTTTTTTATGCATGATGCTGAGCGACACAGTAAATCGACTTATTTAGCCGCTTCCAGCACCAGAATCTTCACATCCACTACGTCATCTTTAATCAGTGCGCGATGCGCATCCATATGTGGCATCTGCTGATGTTGTTCCAGATGGCGCAGTGATTCCCACAGTTCCAGCATGAAAATCGAATCGGGTGAATTCTGTTTCCACGGCACTTGTGCCTGATGATCCACTAATGCGTCATATTGATGACAGCCATCCTCTTCCAGCACGGTTGGAATCAGCTGATTAATCGCATCCAGCACCACCTGACGGCGGCCCGGTTTGACACAAATTTCTGCAACGACGGTTAACATAGCGCTTCCTTTTTTCCTGGGTGCTTACAGTTAAGCAAAGATCTGGCTGAGATGAGTCCGATAACGCTCGATATCGCGCGGCACGTCCGGCATTTTAATCACATCGTTACAGATAAAGGTCGGCAAACCTTCCATACCGAGGAATTGGTTGGCCTTGTGGAAATGCAGATACAAACCATCTACGCCCACACCTTCAAAGAACTGCTCGGGATCGTTAAAGGCTTCCAGCGGCGCGTTCCAGGTCAGTGACAACATGTATTTCTTACCCTGAATCAGGCCGCCAGAACCGTACTTTTTACCGGCATCGCTACGCGTGCGGCCATCGCTGGCATACAGTGAACCGTGACCTTCAGTGAAAACATCATCGATGTACTTTTTCACCGTCCACGGCTCGCCCATCCACCAACCCGGCATCTGATAAATCACCACATCGCTGTCGAGGTACTTCTGCACTTCTTCTGCCACATTGTAATCGCTATCGGCGATGGTCACCTGCACTTGATGGCCAAGGTTGCGCAGCTGGCTGGCAGCCACGTCAGTTAAGGTATGGTTCAGTTCGCCTTTCGAATGGGCGAAGGTTTTGCCGCCATCGATAATTAAAAAATTCATCTAATCCGCTCCGTTTCTGGTTGAAGCCGCACACTCTACGCGCGCGCAGGAGCGAGAAAAATGCGTGATTGATCACAACACTTTTGCTAATAAAGCAATAATGCGGACGATTATGAAACAATCCGCATGCAAACCAACATTAACCTATAAAAGAAGAAACCATGAAAACCGCGATACTGAGTGCATTACTTGTGGGGACCGGCGCTGCTCAGGCGCAATCCCATCTTGATGACATCCGTGCAAGCAAGACCTTAAAAGTTTGTACCACCGGCGATTACAAGCCATATAGCTATTTGCGCAGCGATGGCCAATACGAAGGATTGGACATCAGCATGGCGCAATTGCTGGCGACCAGCCTTGGCGCGAAAGTCGAGTGGGTACCAACCACCTGGAAGACGCTGAGCGATGATTTTGTCGCAAAGCAGTGTGATATCGCACTCGGCGGCGTTTCGGTAACGCTCAAGCGTCAGCAGATTGCCTGGTTCGCCCAGCCGCTCGGCGTCGATGGCAAAATTCCGCTGGTACGCTGCGATGACAAAGCGAAATATCAAACGGTTGAGCAGATCAACAAGGCCAGCGTACGCGTGATCGAACCAGCGGGCGGCACCAACGAAGCCTTCGTACACAGCCACCTACCGCAGGCAACGCTGCAGCTGGCCGATAACGTCGGAATTTTTCAACAGTTGGTGGATAACAAAGCGGATGTGATGATCACCGATGCGTCTGAAGCGCTGTTCCAGCAGCAGCATTATTCAACGCTGTGCGCCATCAATCCGGACAAACCGATGCAGTACGGCGAGAAGGCCTACATGATCCCGCGCGATGATATGAGCTGGAAACTGTATGTCGATCAATGGCTGCATCTCAGCACCGCCACCGGCGAATACGCCCAGATTACTCAGAAATGGTTAGGCGTGAAGTAGGGTCGCCATTCATGGCGACCTGTGTTACTGGTGCGCAATAGTGCGCACCAGATAACAGAACTCAACGATACAAACTCGCCTTACCCAGCCCACCAAACAGATTCATCTTGTAACGAATCACTGACTTCGCCGCAGCAATCGCATCCGGATAAATCACGTTCGGATCCCACCAGGTTTCGCGCGCCAGAATCTCACGCAGCTTGTCGAAATAGGCGAACTTCATGTCGCTGGAAATATTGATTTTGCCCACGCCCAGGGTCACCGCTTCCGCGATCTCAGCATCAGGATTAGCTGAACCGCCGTGCAGCACCAATGGAATCGTGGTGCGCTGTGAAATGTCTCTGAGAATATGCATCTGCAGCTCAGGCTTCATATTTTTCGGGTAGATGCCGTGTGCGGTGCCAATCGCCACCGCCAGCGTATCTACGCCGGTGCGCTGCACAAAATCCTCTGCCTGCGCCGGTTCGGTGTAGATCACTTTACTCACACCGCCTTCTACTGAAGTGCCGGTATCGCCGATAGTACCGAGTTCCCCTTCCACTGAAACGCCCACCGCGTGCGCCAGCTTCACCACTTCTTTGGTCAGCGCCACGTTCTCTTCATAAGGCAGCAGCGAGCCATCGATCATTACCGAAGTAAAGCCGCACTGAATGGCGCGTAGCACCTGAGCGATAGACGCGCCGTGATCGAGGTGGATGGTAAACGGCACTTTGCTTTTTAGGGTGCGTTCGCGCACGTAGCCAAAGAACTCATCGGTGACAAACTCCAGTTCGCTCGGGTGGATGGAGATGATCGCCGGCGTATTGGTGGCCTCAGCTTCTTCAACTACCGCGCGGATAAAGCAGCTGTCAGCCACGTTAAAAGCGCCAATCGCGTAACGGTGTTCACGAGTCGGTGCCAACATCTCTTTCATTGAAATCAACATGTTAATATTTCCTCAGCGTGATTTTTACTGGAGCCGACGCACGCGCCGACCCGATAGTGGATATGAATGTGAAATTTACAAAACGATGTAGGGTCGCCATTCATGGCGACCACCAGCTAACCCGATGGCTAACCCTTGCCCGCCGATCCCGACCAGCTCAGATACTCGACGACCACTTCACGGCAGGCTGATTCCATCAGCCTAAGC
The DNA here is from genome assembly GCF_031974595.1 of Pantoea sp. CTOTU46764. Taxonomy (NCBI): domain Bacteria; kingdom Pseudomonadati; phylum Pseudomonadota; class Gammaproteobacteria; order Enterobacterales; family Erwiniaceae; genus Pantoea; species Pantoea sp. CTOTU46764. Next base: position 118,762 of record NZ_DALYOQ010000001.1, read on the forward strand.
AAGTCGGCCAGTTCAACATGCGGATGCTGCTTCAAGGCCTGCTCCACCGCCATTTTCCCGGCATCAAACACCGCCGCACCGACATTGATCTTGGCGACGCCAAACTCACTGACGCGGCGGATATCCTCGGCCGGCGTGCCCGATCCACCATGTAGCGCCAACGGTCGCGTGGATACCGCATGCAGCGCCTGCAGGCGCTGAAAATCGATTTTCGGCTTCACCCCAGCCGGATAAAGTCCGTGCGCGGTACCGACCGAGATCGCCAGCAGATCAATGTTGGTCTGTTCGATAAACGGCAGCACATCGGCCACCTGCGTCATCTTCACTGAAGCATCGGCCAGCTCGTAGGTTGGTGCATCGGCGATGTGCCCCAGCTCGCCTTCCACACATACGCCGGCGGTATGCGCCATCTTCACTACGGCAGCGGTCTGGCGAATGTTCTCGGCGAGCGGCTCAGACGAGGCATCGATCATCAAGCCGGTAAAACCGGCGCGAAACGCCTGACCAATCAGCGGAAAGGCTTTGCCGTGATCGAGTGCCAGCGCCACCGGCACGCTGGCGGCATCGGCCAGCGCTCGCACTAACGGCACCGCGACAGCAGGGGGAAAGTGCGCGCTGTGTCCCTGATACACATTGAGGATTAGCGGGGCGCGCTGCTGTTCAGCGGCCTGAATGGCGGCGCGCGCGGTTTCCAGGTTGAAGCAGTTGATCGCCAGCACCGCATAACGCTGTTGGGCAGCGGCCTGAATCAGGTCGTTCATCATGGCAAACATGGTGGCTCCTTATTCCAGAGTGAATTTGATCTCTTCATCGCGAACGCCGGGGGCTTCCACGTCATCGAACTCTTCATCCGCCTGCGTAACCGGCTTTTTCAGTACCGACAGCATCACGCCGCACACCGTGGTGCCAATGCCGAGCGCTAAACAGAACAGCCAGGGTTTGGTGAACAGCGGCACCACAAACATGCCGCCGTGCGGCACCGGTGCGCCAACGCCCCACACCATAATCAGACCACCGGCGATGGCGGAGGCCACCACGCAGCTGCCGACCACGCGGAACAGGTCGCGCGCCGCAATCGGAATCACCCCTTCGGTAATCATGCAGATGCCCATCGGGAAGGCGGCTTTCAGCGCCTCTTTTTCCGCTTTGGTGTATTTGTTGCGGCTCAGCAGATAAGAGAGCGTGATGCCGAACGGCGGAATCATCGAGCCGACAAACTTCACCGCTTCCGGCCCGTAAATGCCGTCAACCAGCATGCCGTCGGCGAACAGCGACATGGTTTTATTCACCGGACCGCCGAAATCGAAGGTGGCCATCGCGCCGAGAATCGCGCCCATCACAAACTTCGAGCCGCCCTGCATCGACTCCAGCAGGGCAATCAGCGCCTTCTGCAGCCAGACAATCGGCTGGCCGATAAAGGTCATCATTAGCAGCCCGGCGATGATGGTGCTCAGCACCGGCAGCACCATAATCGGCATTAAACCCTGCATCGATTTCGGTAACTTAATGGTGCGGCGCAGCAGCAGCACCGTGTAACCCACCAGGAAGCCACCGAAGATGCCGCCGATAAAGCCGGTACCGATCTGCCCGCAGATAAACCCGACGATCAGGCCTGGCGCGAAGCCGGGACGATCGGCAATGGAGTAGGCGATCGCCGCGCTGATCAGCGGCACGATCAAGCCCATACCCCAGCCGCCGATCTGGTTGAGCATCCAGGCAATAGTGCCGGTCTGTTTGCCGACATCCGGCCCGCCAATCACCTGGCCGAGCGCGATGCAGATCCCGGCGGCGACGATCAGCGGGATCATCCACGAGATCCCGGTGAGCAAGTGCCCTTTGATCTCCTGGCCGTACTGACGTTTATTGTCACTCATGATGGATCTCCTCAGGCGCGCGCCAGTGAATCCGCCACTTTTTCGAGGAATTTCACCGGTGATTTGATCACCACTTCGGTTTTCACTCGCACAATGGGTTTGCCCTGAAAGCGCTCCTCGCCTTTGATCTTCACGTCAACGGCGAGGATCACCACGTCAGCGGCGGCGATCTCTTCCTGCGTCAACGCCGTTTCGGTGCCGATGGTGCCCTGAGTTTCAACGTGGATGGTGTGGCCCAGCGCGTGGGCTCCTTTAATCAGTTTTTCGCGCGCAATATAGGTATGCGCGATGCCTGCCGTGCAGGCCGCTACACAGACGATATTCATGTGTCACCTCAAAGAGTTAGGGTGTTAACAGAGGTCGGTTTCGGCGTACTGACTGAACAGCCGGATGATATTGCTGGCATCATTTTCGACCAGCAGTTGGGCTATCACCTCATCATCGGCCAGCGCACTGGCCACCTGCGACAACAGGCGAATATGGGTAGTGTTCTGATCTTCCAGTCGCACCGCGAACAGAATGATGCAGCGCACCTGGCTGCCATCGAGTGTTTCCCACGGAATGTCGTGTTGGGTGCGGCCGATGGCGAGCGTGGTCTGTTTCACCGCCGCAGATTTACCGTGCGGAATGGCGATGTGATTTTCGAAGCCGGTGGAACCCTCGGCTTCCCGCAGCCAGACGTCTTCGATAAAGGCGGCGCGGTCGCTGATGGCGCCGTCGTGGTAGAGCAAATCGGTCAGCTCATGAATCGCTTGCTCTTTGGTGGTGGCGGTCAGCGCCAGGTTAACGCGGCGTGGCGTCAGAATGCGCGAAATATCCATGATCAATCCTCATTCAATTAATGTTCAGCCAAAGCGCAGGAGGCGCCGTCGGGCAGCTGGCTGCCAATCATGGCGTCTGTCACCCGCCGAATATCGTCATCGTTAAAAAAGGCACTGACATACACCGCCGGAACCGATCCGGCATTGAGGTGAATGGTAGTGATCACCAAATCCACCGTTTCTCGCTGGCAAAACGCTGCGTGATTGCTGGCGGAAACCACGCCGACAATCGCCCAATCCGGGAAGGCGCGCAAAATGCGACTCTTTAACAGATGCGAAGTCCCCACGCCGCTCGAGCACACCACCAGAATGCGTTTGTGGGCAATTTGTCGCTCCAGCGCCGCCTGGAAATGCACGCACAGATAACCTATTTCGTCATCCGCCACCGATGAAAGTCCCTGACTGCGCGCGGTTAATTGCATCGCCTGTTGAGTTAAGGAAAATATTGCCTTCATCTCCTGCTGAATATCCTCCAGCAGCGGATTACGAATATGAATATGATATTTGAGTCGATTTAATAATGGCTTTATATGGACTAATAAGCCTTCAAATAATAATCGGTCCTGTGCTAAGTCCTGCTGAATAAATGAGGCGAAGCGATCGATTAATTCACAAGTTATTTTCACCGATTCAGCGGTGGAAAATTGATTATGCAGCGGCGCATTATCGCCACGCTCTTCCACCACAATGCCGGACGAAACAATATATTGATAAATAAAACCCACTTCATCGGCTGGCAATGCGCAGCACATGCGCTGTTCAATCTGCACCACCATCTGCTGGGCAATGTTCAGAATGCGCTGGTCGAGATCCTGCGCGCTGGTCAGCGTTTCCAGCGCCAGCGCGTTACCTTGCGCCATGCGATGCATCATGATCAGAATATGGGTACAGAGATTGAGGTACCACGCATCGCCGAGCGGATAACTCAGCTGCTGCTCCATTTGCTCCAGCAGCGCCTGCACAAAAGTCACATCCTCATCGCCAAAATAGTGCACCAGCGCCTGCTGGCTGCCTGGATCGAGCCGCGGTAGCAGCGGCGTGCCGGCGACGTTCTGCTGCATCACATCATTAATCAGCGATACCATCGCCTGGCGTAGCGTCTGCTCGTTGCCTTCAATATGCGTGCCGCCGGGGCCGCGCTGTAGCATTAATCCCAACGGCTGTAGCCACTCTTCAATCACCTTCAGATCATTCACGATCGACGCATGGCTGATGAAGTAGCGCTCCGACAATTTACTGATTGAGGTGGCGCGTGGCGCATCACTCAACAGCTGCGAAGCAATCTTCACCCGTCGGCTATTGTGGCTCAGCGCATCCGAACGGCTTTCGTCGCCGTTGAGCTGCTGCTCCAGTTGCAGACACTGCTGCAGATCGTCCACCCGCAGGCGCACGCCGCGTCCCGGCATTTTTTCCAGCTGTAGCGACCAGTCGCTCAGCCAGCTCTCCAGCCACTGTAAATCACGCTGAATGGTTTTCTCCGACACGCCAAGCTGTAACGCTAATTCTTTTGTTGGCTGCGGCGCGGCATGATGCAGCAGCAATTTTACTAATCGGTGTTGTCGCGAAGTCAGTATTTGCATTCGTTCACCCTTATTTTGGCAAAACGTTTATGGCTAATTGATGTTTATATTTATTCCATGCCAGAAATCAGACGCGCAAAAATGTGGTGCTGGTGGAGTATGAATTTAGGAGAGTAATCAGTAGGCAACAATACTAAATGTTGTCCCGGCTTGCGGACACGATTAATACGCCAGGCGCATCGGGATATTAATTGCGACGTTACTCACAGATTATGGGCGATATTCACTGTGACAGGGCTCCCATTCCGTTTTAATTCTCTGACCAATATCACGCTATTTAATGCAAGACGATTCTGTTTGCTGAGCGGGCTTCTCTGTGACTAAACCGCATGAATAAGGTAATATCCTCGCCAAATGACCGCCGGATGTCCCGCCGTTGCGGGCCACGAAGTGAGGATACGAGCTGAATGAGCGAATTGACGCAGGATGGTGCAGAGCGTCTTGCCCTGCACACGTTTACGGAAAACGCGTACCTGAACTACTCCATGTACGTGATCATGGACCGCGCGCTGCCGTACATCGGCGATGGCCTCAAGCCAGTGCAGCGCCGTATTGTGTATGCCATGTCGGAATTGGGCCTCAATTCCAATGCCAAATTCAAAAAATCGGCGCGTACCGTCGGTGACGTGTTGGGTAAATACCACCCGCACGGCGACAGCGCCTGTTATGAAGCAATGGTATTGATGGCGCAGCCGTTCTCTTACCGCTATCCGCTGGTGGATGGTCAGGGAAACTGGGGTGCGCCGGACGATCCGAAATCCTTCGCCGCGATGCGTTACACCGAATCGCGCCTGTCGAAATACGCTGAAATCCTGCTGGGTGAACTCGGCCAGGGCACGTCCGATTACATCCCGAACTTCGACGGCACCATGCAGGAGCCGAAGATGTTGCCGGCGCGCCTGCCCAACATTCTGCTGAACGGCACCACCGGCATTGCCGTGGGTATGGCGACGGACATTCCGCCGCATAACCTGCGCGAAGTAGCGGAAGCGGCGGTCAAGCTGATCGACAACCCGAACACCACGCTGCATGAGCTGCTGGATATTGTGCAAGGTCCGGATTACCCGACCGAAGCGGAAATCATCACGCCACGCAACGAAATCCGTAAGCTTTATGAAAGCGGACGGGGTTCGATTCGCCAGCGCGCGGTGTGGAAGAAAGAAGATGGCGATGTGGTCATCACCGCGCTGCCGCATCAGGTGTCGGGCGCCCGCGTGCTGGAGCAGATCGCTAACCAGATGCGCAATAAAAAGCTGCCGATGGTGGAAGATCTGCGTGATGAGTCCAATCACGAAAACCCAACGCGTTTAGTGATTGTGCCGCGCTCCAATCGTGTGGATCTCGAGCAGGTGATGAATCACCTGTTTGCCACTACCGATCTGGAAAAAAGCTACCGCGTTAACCTGAACATGATCGGACTGGATAACCGTCCGGCGGTGAAAAACCTGCTGGAAATTTTGTCTGAATGGCTGGTGTATCGTCGCGATACCGTGACGCGCCGCCTCAACTATCGTTTAGATCGCGTGCTGCGCCGCCTGCATATCCTTGAGGGTATGCTGGTGGCGTTCCTCAATATTGATGAAGTAATCCACATCATCCGTACCGAGGATGAGCCGAAGCCGGTGCTGATGTCGCGCTTTGACATCAGCGAAACTCAGGCCGAAGCGATTCTCGAACTCAAATTGCGTCATCTCGCCAAACTGGAAGAGATGAAGATTCGCGGTGAGCAAGCGGATCTGGAAAAAGAGCGCGATCAGCTGCAGGCGATTCTGGCGTCCGAACGCAAGATGAGCAATCTGCTGAAGAAAGAGCTACTGGCCGACAGCCAAACCTACGGCGACGATCGTCGTTCGCCGCTGCGCGAGCGTGAAGAAGCCAAAGCGCTGAGCGAAACCGAGCTGGTGAGCGCCGAGCCGGTGACCATCGTGCTGTCGCAAATGGGTTGGGTACGCAGCGCCAAAGGTCACGATATCGATCCAGCGGGCCTGAGTTACAAAGCGGGCGACAGCTATCTGGCCGCCGCACGCGGTAAGAGCAATCAGCCAGTCGCCTTTATCGACTCCACCGGACGCAGCTACACGCTGGATCCAACCTCATTGCCGTCCGCGCGCGGGCAGGGCGAACCGCTCACCGGCAAACTGACGCCACCACCGGGCGCGGTGATTGAGCAGGTGCTGATGGAACCCGATGATCAGAAGCTGTTGATGGCCTCTGATGCCGGTTATGGCTTTATCTGTACCTTTGCCGATCTGGTATCGCGCAACCGTGCCGGTAAAGCGCTGCTGACGCTGCCGGAAAACGCCAAAGTGATGACGCCAATGGCGGTGCATTCGGGCGATGATATGCTGCTGGCGATTACCCAGGCCGGACGCATGTTGATGTTCCCGGTTGGCGATCTGCCGCAGATGTCGAAAGGCAAAGGCAACAAGATCATCTCGATCCCTTCAGCGGAAGCCGCTGCGGGCACCGACAAACTACAATGGTTGCTGATTCTGCCGCCAGGCGCCTCGATCACCGTGTATGTCGGTAAACGTAAGCTGATCATGCGTGATGAAGATCTGCAGAAAGTGCGTGCCGAGCGCGGTCGTCGCGGCAGCGTGGCGCGTGGTCTGCAACGTATCGATAGCGTAGAAGTGAATGCACCAGCGCGTCCGAAAGCCGACGCGAGTGAAGAGTAACGCTGTTATTCAGGCGACGGAATGCCCAATTTGAGGAATCTATGTTACTAATTTTACGAGCAATTATTGTTATTGTTTATTCGATTCTGGTTTGTATCTTCGGCAGTATTTGGTGTCTGTTTTCACCGCGCAACCCGCGTCATGTTGCGACGTTCGGCCATATGCTTGGTCGCCTGTCGACGGTATTTGGTCTCAAGGTGGAACTGCGTAAACCGGCGGAAGCCGCGCATTACGGTAACGCGATCTATATCGCGAACCACCAGAACAACTACGACATGATCACGGCAGCCAAAATCGTGCAGCCGACCACCGTGACCGTGGGCAAGAAAAGCCTGCTGTGGATTCCGTTCTTTGGCCAGCTCTACTGGCTGACCGGTAACCTGCTGATTGACCGTGATAACCGCTCCAAAGCGCACGGCACCATCGGTGAGCTGGTGGATCAGTTCAACAAAAAGCGCATCTCGTTCTGGATGTTCCCGGAAGGGACGCGCAGCCGCGGACGTGGTCTGCTGCCGTTCAAAACCGGTGCGTTTCATGCGGCGGTCGCGGCTGGTGTGCCGATCATCCCGATCGTAGTGTCTAACACCCACGACAAGATCAAGCTGAACCGCTGGAACAACGGGCTGGTGATTGTTGAGATGTTGCCGCCGGTTGATACCTCGCAGTTTGCCACCACCTCGGTGCGCAAGCTCGCCACGCACTGCCGTGAATTAATGTCGACTAAACTGGAAGAATTGAACGCAGAAGTCGCCGAGCGCGAAAAAAGCGGTAAACTCTGACCAGCCAAAATGGGGCAGGTGATCATCTGCCCCGTTCTCAAGCCACACAGCAACTCATCATTAATTAAAACAACATGGACACGGCGTCCTCACGCCACGCTCAAAAGGTCTGAAGTTTTATGTCTTGCAGCAGACGTCAGTTTATTCAGCTTTCTGCCGGTGTCGCACTGGCTTCCGGCGCTATGCCTTTCGCCGCCCGCGCCGCCGCGCCATTGGGCGATACGCCACTTCCTATTCCACCGCTGATTGAATCCCGTCGCGGTCAGCCGCTGTTTCTCACCTTGCAGCGCAGCCATTGGTCGTTCAGCGGCAACAGTAATAAAGTGCCGGTGTGGGGCTTTAACGGCATGTATCTCGGCCCAACGGTGCGCGTTTATAGCGGCGACGATGTGAAGCTGATTTACAGCAATCGCCTCAACGAACCGGTCTCAATGACCGTCAGCGGTTTGCAGGTGCCGGGCGCGTTAATGGGCGGTGCGCCGCGCATGATGTCGGCGGGGGCCGACTGGGCACCGGTGCTGCCGATTCGTCAGGGCGCGGGCACATTGTGGTATCACGCCAACACGCCAAACCGCATGGCGCCGCACGTTTACAACGGACTCGCCGGTATGTGGCTGGTGGAAGATGACGTCAGTAAATCGCTGCCGCTGCCGAAGCATTATGGCGTCGATGATTTTCCGCTGATCATTCAAGACAAGCGCCTCGATAACTTCGCCACGCCGGTTTATAACCCGCCCTCCAGCGGCGGTTTTATCGGCGATGTGCTGCTGGTGAACGGCGTACAAAATCCCTATGTCGAAGTGTCACGCGGCTGGGTGCGCCTGCGTTTGCTGAACGGCTCAAACGCGCGGCGCTTCGATCTTAGCTTCTCCGATAATCGTCCCTTTACGGTGATCGCCAGCGATCAGGGCTTCCTGCCTGCGCCGGTGGCGGTGCAGCTGCTGACGCTGGCACCCGGCGAGCGTCGCGAAGTGCTGGTGGATATGTCGCAGGGCGATGAAGTGTCGATTACGGCCGGAACGGCGGCGGGCCTGATGGATCGCCTGCGCGGGCTGTTTGAGCCGTCATCAATTCTGACCAACACGCTGGTGCTGAGCTTGCGCCCAACCGGTTTGTTGCCGCTGGTCACCGACAATCTGCCGATGCGTTTGCTGGCGGATCAGATTCTCGATGGCGTAGCGATTCGCACGCGTGAATTCCGCATTGGCGACAGCGAGCCGGGCATTAATGGCGTGCTGTGGGACATGAACCGCATCGATACTACCGTGCAGCAGGGGACCTTTGAGCGCTGGATTATCCACGCCGATCGCCCGCAATCGCTGCATATTCAGGGCGTGATGTTCCTGATTAAGAACGTCAATGGCGCACAGCCGATGGGTGAAGATCGCGGCTGGAAAGATACCGTATGGGTGGATGGCAGCGTGGAGTTACTGGTGAGCTTCCCGCAGAGTTCGTCAGATCATTTCCCGTTTGTCTATTACAGCCAGACGTTAGAGATGGCGGATCGCGGTACGGCGGGGCAGTTGTTGGTTAACTCGGTGTCCTGATGTCCCTCATCCTAACCTTCTCCCACAAGTGGGAGAAGGGACGTTTAGGTGGATTTCAGCTTTACATCAGCGCTCAATCTGTTCCCTCTCCCGCCTGCGGGAGAGGGCTAGGGTGAGGGGAAAAGCGCACCATCCTACCCGTTAAACGCTTCCGGATCCGGCCCCAAACGGTTACCGCTATCCAGCTTACTGATCTCACTCACTTCAGTTTTATCCAATCTAAAATCAAACACCTGGAAATTCTCACGAATACGTTCCGGGGTAATCGACTTCGGAATCACCACCAAACCGCTATCCAGATGCCAGCGGATCACGATTTGTGCCGGCGTCTTGCCATACTTTTTCGCCAGCTCGCGGATAATCTCCTGATCGAACACGCCTTTGCCGCCTTGCGCCAGCGGGCTCCAGGATTCGGTTTGAATCTGATGCAGCGCATTCCACGCATGCAGCGTGCGCTGTTGCAGCATCGGATGCAGCTCAATCTGGTTCACCACCGGCGACACACCGGTTTCATCGATCAAACGCTTCAGGTGCGCCTCGTGGAAGTTACATACGCCGATGCTCTTGGTTAAGCCCTGTTGCTGCAGCTCAATCAAGCCTTTCCAGGCTTCAACGTAGTTATCTTTTTCCGGGCACGGCCAGTGCATCAGATACAAATCCACCTGCTCCAGCTGCAGCTTCTTCAGGCTGGTTTCCATCGCCTGCTGCCAGTTGGTTTGATCGTCGTTCCACAGCTTGGTGGTGATAAAAATGTCTTCACGCGCCACGTCGGTCTCTTGCAGCGCTTGCCCAACCGCTTCCTCATTTTTGTAGATAGCGGCGGTATCGATGGAGCGATAGCCGACTTTCAACGCTTCCAGGATGGCGTTACGCGCATCCTCAATGCTCGCTTGCCACACGCCGAGGCCAAGCTGCGGCATCATGTTGCCGTCGCGCAATTTAATAATGGGTTGATCTGCCATAGTTGCTCCTTATCTGTTGCAGTGACTTACCGTAGAAAAGATGTGCTTAAGTCTAGTCAACAAACCTCACCTCAGGATCATTGTGGCAAGTGGGCGGCACTTTTGCCTGATGGATTTCTGCAAGAATCTTGCCTGATTCTCCAGAATGGTGGAGCTTTGCACAGCCTTGCGGCAAACTGACTTTTTTGCTGCCCGAGAGAGATGCATGCCAAACGACGCCCTTTGCCGCCAGCTAGCGCAGCGCGTAGTTGCGCTGATGAGTGACCTGCATAAGCCGCTGTGCGCGGTAGAAAACGTCAAGCTGATTTACGCCTGCGAAACCTTGCCGCGTACGCCGATGATGTATCAACCCGGCATTGTGATTCTGTTTCAGGGGCGTAAAACCGGTTATCTCGGCAGCACGGTTTTCCACTACGACGCCACCAAATACCTGATGCTCACCGTGCCGCTGCCGGTGGAGTGCGAAACCGAAGCCACGCTGGCGGAACCGCTGGCTGGCATGTGTTTGAGCGTGGACGTCGCCAGCCTGCAGGATTTGCTGATGGATATCGGCGATGACGAGCAGTTCCAGCCACAGGCGCAAACCTCCGGCATCCATTCAGCGTTTATGAGTGAAGAGATGCTGTGTGCGGCCGAACGCTTGCTGGATGTGATGAACAATCCGCGCGACGCCCGCGTGCTCGGTCCGCAGCTGGTGCGCGAGATGATCTATTACGTGTTAACCGGACCGATTGGCGGCGCGCTGCTGTCGCTGGTCAATCGCCAGACGCAGTTCAGCCAGATTGCGCGCGCGCTGCGTCGCATCGAAAGTCACTTTGCGGAAAGTCTGAGCGTCGACATGCTGGCTGCTGAAGTGAACATGAGCGTTTCGGCGTTTCATCACAACTTCAAAGCGGTGACGCAAACCTCGCCGCTGCAATACCTCAAGCGCTATCGCCTGCATCAGGCGCGCCTGATGATGCTGCAGGATGGCATGAAAGCCAGCGCGGCGGCGGTGCGCGTCGGCTATGAAAGTCCGTCGCAATTTTCGCGAGAGTTTAAGCGCTATTTCGGCGTGACGCCGGGAGAAGAGGCGAGCCGCGTGCGTCAAACCTTACCGTTTGACGCCGCGTCGTAATCAGGAAACTTTCTGGCGGCGTTTTTTCCAAATCACCACAATGCTGCCGGCCAGGCCGATAAACAGCAGCGCGATTGGCAGAATCATCAGGATCGCCATCACCTGATCTTCGTGACGCTTAATAAAGGGCACATGGCTGATGCCGTAGCCCAGCGTCACCACAATCCCAACCCACAACAAACCGCTCAGCCAGTTAAACAGCTGGAAGCGGCCATTGTTCAAACCGGAAATGCCGGCCATGGTGGGCAGCAAGGTGCGCACAAAAGCGAGGAAGCGGCCAACCAGCAACGCCATCAAACCGTGGCGGTTAAACATATTCCACGCGCGCTGGTGATATTGCGCGGGCAGATGCAGCAACCAGCTTTTTACCAGTTTGGTGTTGCCGAGCCAGCGCCCTTGCAGATAGCTGAGCCAGCAGCCGAGACTGGCCGCCGTGGTCAAAATCACAATCGTCGGCACGAAATCCATCACACCTTTGGCGACCATCGCGCCCGCCAGTAACAGCAGGCTGTCGCCCGGCAGGAATGAGGCGGGCAGTAAACCGTTTTCCAGAAACAGCGTTAAAAACATTACGCCGTAAACAATCCAAACGACATCCGGATTGCCGAGCGCGGCAAAATCCTGATGCCAAAGCGCCTGGACAATCTCATGTAAAACACCCATCAGCTATTCCATCGAGTCACAAGGAGTCTAATTTTAACCTTCTGTGGCATCACATACGTTGATCTCTCATCGCCGCCACAGCGTGGTTTATCTTCTGTTTAACTTCTTAAACGTGCAAAACCGGCTTTAAGGTCATCCAGCAAGTCGTCGACATGTTCGAGGCCGATATGCAGACGCACCAAAGTGCCGTCAAAATCCACGCCGCCCGCCGGACGAATCGCCGCCAGCTCTTCAGGCTGGTTAGCCAGAATCAGGGATTCATAGCCGCCCCACGAATACGCCATGCTGAAATGGTGGAAGTGATCGAGGTAATTTGCCAGCTGCTCACGACTCAGTTTTTCATGCAGGATGAAGGAGAACAAACCGCTGCTGCCGCTGAAATCACGCTGCCAGAATTCGTGGCCTTTACACTGCGCCAGCGCCGGATGATTCACGCGCGCCACTTCCGGCTGCGTTGCCAGCCATTCGGCCACTTGCAATCCGCTCTCTTCGTGCTGACGCAAACGCGTGCCCAGCGTACGAATGCCACGGCTCGCCATATAGGCCGTATCAGCATCAACCATCTGGCCCATCAGATAGGAGTTCTCGCGCAGCTGTGGCCAGCAACGTTCATTGGCTACCGCCGTGCCAATCATCGCATCGCTGTGACCAATGATGTATTTGGTGCCGGCCTGAATCGAAATATCGATGCCATGCTGCAGCGCGTTAAACAGCACGCCCGCCGCCCAGGTATTATCGATCATGATGATCGCATCCGGCGCTTTGGCGCGCACGGCGGCAACAATCGCCGGAATATCCTGCACTTCCATGGTGATTGACGCCGGTGATTCCAGGAACACCACGCGCGTATTCGGCTGCACCAGTTCGCCAATTTCGCTGCCGATGCAGTGATCGAAATAGCTGGTGGTAACGTTCAGCTTACTGAGAATTTTCGAGCAGAAATCCTGCGTCGGTTCATAGACCGCGCCGCTAACCAGAATATGGTCGCCGGCTTCGACAAAGGACAAAATGGCATTGGAGACCGCCGCCGCGCCGCATGGATAGAGCGCGCAACCTGCGCCGCCTTCCAGCTCGGTCATGGCGTCTTGCAGCGAGAAATGGGTGAGGGTGCCGCGACGGCCATAAAACAGCTCGCCTGAAGCGCGACCGGCGGTAGCACGTTTCTTGTCGGCGACCGTGTCAAAAACCAGGGATGAAGCGCGTTGAATTACGCTGTTAACTGAGCCTTGAGTGTAACGTTTACTGCGTCCCGCGCTGACAAGCGTGGTGTCTATTTTCTTCGTTGCCATCACTGCCTTTCCTGACATTTCCCACAAAACATCCACGTTACCACGAATCAGCGTAGTGGGTTGAGCCTGATTGCGGATTATCAGAGTGAGGCCAGTATTGCGCATAACATCCGCTAAATTGTGGAAATTGCTGGTCTCTTTGCTTTGTAAATAGTAATGAGAACCACTATCACTTCGGGCGTTTTTTTTGCTATGATCCGCGCTTCAATCGTGAACTGTGCAACAGAAGTTGGAGATGCAGCGTGGTAGCCAGTGATTTGATGCAAACGGATCTCTCCGTTTGGGGCATGTATCAGCATGCCGATATCGTGGTAAAGATGGTGATGATTGGCCTGTTACTGGCTTCCGTTGTCACCTGGGCAATTTTCTTCGGTAAGTTTGCGGAGCTGAGCGGGGCGAAACGTCGCCTGAAACGCGAGCAGCAAGCGCTGGGCGAAGCCCGCTCGTTAAACGATGCTTACCGTGCTGCTGAAACCTTCAAAGCCAACAGCCACAGCGCTGTGCTGCTTAACGATGCGCAGAATGAGCTGGAGCTGTCCGCCGGCACCGAAGATCTGGATGGCATTAAAGAGCGTACCAGCTTCCGTCTCGATCGCCGCGTGGCCGCATTTAGCCGTCATGCCGGTCGCGGTAATGGCTTCCTCGCTACCATCGGTTCCGTTGCGCCGTTTATTGGTCTGTTTGGTACCGTTTGGGGCATCATGAACAGCTTCATCGGTATCGCTAAAACGCAAACCACCAACCTCGCTGTCGTCGCGCCGGGCATCGCCGAAGCGCTGCTGGCCACCGCGATTGGTCTGGTTGCAGCAATCCCAGCCGTCGTTATCTACAACGTCTTCGCACGTATGATTGCCAGCTACAAAGCGTCGCTGGGCGATGTCGCCGCGCAGGTGATGTTGCTGCAGAGCCGCGATCTGGATCTCGGCAACGTCGATACTGCGAAAGAAGCCAACCGTCCAGCGGCGGCACAGAAACTGCGCGTAGGATAAATATTATGGCGATGCGTTTAAACGATGACTCGGTCGGCGATGGCGAAATGCACGAAATCAACGTGACGCCGTTTATCGACGTCATGTTAGTTCTGCTGATCATCTTTATGGTCGCCGCGCCATTAGCCACCGTCGATGTGCGCGTTAACCTGCCAGCATCGACCAGCGCGCCGCAGCCGCGTCCGGAAAAACCGGTTTATCTCTCTATCAAAGAAGATAAGCAGATCTTCATCGGTAACGATGCGGTCACCAAAGAGACGCTGGTGAACGCGCTGACGGCACAAACCGAAGGCAAGAAAGACACCACCATCTTCTTCCAGGCGGATAAATCGGTTGATTACGCTACTTTGATGGAAGTGATGGATCAGCTGCGTGAAGCCGGTTATCTGAAGATTGGCTTGATGGGCATGGAAACGGTCAGAAAGTAACGTTTCTCAGCTCAATCGTAGGGTCGCCATTCATGGCGACCTTTTTTTATATCTGATACTCAGTTTGTTAATTTATTGTTACGATTGGTCTTGTTTTTGTAAACTGCAATGGTGAAGAGGATCACGTTTATTCCTGGCCCGGCACGTTAAAACGGAAGAAAAACCAGGAAGGACAATATGAGCTCGAGTCACTCTTTACAAAAGTCGTCGCAAGGCGGTGCCAAAACCATCTTTAGCGTTACCAGCGGTAACTTCCTTGAGATGTACGATTTCATGGTATTTGGCTATTACGCCACCGCGATCGCCAAAACCTTTTTCCCCGGCGATGATCCCTTTGCCTCTCTGATGCTCACGCTGATGACCTTTGGCGCAGGCTTCCTGATGCGCCCGCTCGGCGCGATTATTCTCGGCGCTTACATCGACCATCATGGCCGCCGTAAAGGTTTGCTGTTAACGCTCGGTCTGATGGCGATTGGTACCTTAACCATTGCGCTGGTGCCCGGATACGCCACCTTGGGTGCCGCCGCGCCGATTCTAATTCTGCTTGGTCGTTTATTACAGGGCTTCTCGGCGGGCGTTGAGCTGGGCGGCGTGTCGGTTTATCTGGCGGAAGTGGCGCCGAAAGGGCGCAAAGGCTTTTATGTCAGCTGGCAATCGGGCAGCCAGCAGATTGCGGTGATCTTCGCCGCGCTGCTCGGTTTGGGTCTGAATCATCTGCTGGCGAAAGATGCCGTCACCGAATGGGGCTGGCGTATCCCGTTTGTGGTGGGATGTATGATCGTGCCGTTCCTGTTCTATATCCGCCGCATGCTGGAAGAGACCGAAGCCTTCAGCCAGCGTAAACATCACCCCTCAATGCGTCAGATTATGCGTTCGGTCGGGCAGAATTGGGCGCTGGTGCTGGCGGGAATGTTGATGGTGGTCACCACCACCGTGATGTTCTATATGATCACCGCGTTTACCCCGACGTTCGGCAAAACCGTGTTGATGATGAGCGATAAAGAGAGCTTCCTGGTGACGCTGTTTGTCGGCATCTCCAACCTGTTTTGGCTGCCGGTGATGGGTTCGCTGTCGGACCGCGTTGGCCGTCGTCCGTTGCTGATTATCTGCACCATCTTGATGATTTTAACCACCTGGCCGGTGCTGCATTGGCTGGTGGGCGCGCCGACCTTTGCCCGCCTGGTTGAGGCCGAACTGTGGCTGTCGTTCCTCTATGCCAGCTACAACGGCGCGATGGTGGTTTATCTGGCTGAGATCATGCCAGCAGAAGTGCGTGCTTCGGGCTTCTCGCTCGCTTACAGCCTGGCAACCGCGCTGTTTGGCGGCTTTACGCCAGCGGTGTCGAGCTACCTGATTCATGCCACCGGCGACAAAGCAATGCCGGGCGTGTGGCTCTCTTTTGCGGCAGTGTGCGGGCTGGTCGGTACGCTGCTGATTGGCCGTATGGTGAAGCAATATCAAGCGCAACACCGTTCCCCTCACCCTAACCCTCTCCCGCAAGCGGGAGAGGGAATGTTTAGGTAACCGCTCGATCGGCTCCTTCTCCCGCTTGCGGGAGAAGGCTGGGATGAGGGACAGCGCGCACCCACCTAAAACGACACATCCACCACCACGCTATCGGTATAATTCCCCGCGGCGGGCGTATTCTGCGTCGTCAAAATCTGCGCCGTATAGGTAAAGTTGCGCGTCACGGTATCCGCATTCAACGAGGTCGAGGTGGTGCTGCTCCAGCGATCGGTGCCGGTCGGTCCCCAGCGTGAGGTGGTGGTGGTGCCTTTGTAGATGTCATACGCCAACCGATTGGTTCCGCTCGCCATCTGTCGCGTGGTGCCGCTGTAGTAACTGCCGTTGCTCAAACCCACGGTGTAAGTACTGCCTTTTGAACACACCACGTTAATCGTCTGCTGCACGGTTGAGAAACTGCCTACTAAAGGTGCACTGCCAAAACTGACGTTCGGCGCAGTGATGGTGGTGCAATCATTGGTGACCAGCAGATTCACAGTAATTGGCATCGCCGTACCGGTGCTGCTCTGCACCGTTCCCACGCACAATCCTGCCACGTTCAACCCGGCGCACACCGTATAACTCACGGTCAGCGTGATGGTGGTGGTATAGGTGCCAGCGGCAATCACCTGCCCGGTAAGGGTGCGGAAGTAGAGCGGAATGTTGAAGTTGAGGGTGTTACCCAGCGCCAGCAGCGAGGCGGAACTCCAGCGATAGCTGCCGCCCTGCTGTAATTCAGTGGCGCAGGCGCTATCGATACACAGCTGGATCGGAATGTTATCGGTGCCGCCGCTGGCGGTTTTCAACACGGCGCGCGTGCCGCTAAGGTTTGAGGCGGTGGTAAAGGCATAGGTGATGTTGTCGGAGCCCAGCAGCGAAAGCGTACCCGAGCCACAGTTAACATTGGTGGTACTGGAGGTGTTATTCACCGTTGACGCCACCGAAAATGTGGTGACCGAGCCAAAGGTGGCAGTCGGCGCCGATAAGCTACAAAGCGCATAGCTGGTGCCCGGCAGTAAAAACAGCGCCAGCAGGAGCAGAAGCTTTCTCATGGTGAAATCCCTGACTGTGAATGATCCGCGCTGCTCACCGCCGAACCTTGCGGCGGCGGTGGCAGCGGGCAGGTGAGTGGTCCGTATGTTTCCAGCGCTTTTGGCTGGCCGTCGGCGATCTCCAGTTGCGTATAGCAACTGCGTCCATCTGGCGTCACCACGTGAATCGGGTTGCTGGCAGCCAGATCTTCCATCCACACAATGCCGTCCCAGCCGACATATTCGGTGGCCTGATTCGAACGTAACACCTGGCTGGAAATCGGCAGCGGCTGGTGATTGCTGTCCTGTAGTATCACGCTGGCGGCGCGCAGGCGCTCAACCGGGAAGTTGAGCAGATAGCCGCTCTTACGCTTCACCGCAAAGCGCTGTTCGACCTTCGGCGCGGTGCGATCGGCAGGCAGATCCAGCGTATCGATATCGTACTTCGCGCCGTAATAGCTGCTGATTGAGGGCACCAGCAGATAGCCTTGTTTATCAGTGCGGCCCATGGTTTGGTTCTCATAACGCACCGTGACGTCGGGATAATCGGTTTTCACCACCACAAAGGCATCGTTGATGTCGTTGGCAGCGAACACGCGGTTATCCATCAACACCACCGAACCGGTGAAATCAGCCCATTGCGTGGTGTTGTCGTTATCGCCGTAGAAACCGGCTGAGGTATCGATTTTATTGTTGCGATAACGCAGGCTGGCCTGGCGATAATCGCCGCTGTCGCTGGCCTGATTGGCCCACGCGGCATCGTATGAGAAGCCACCGTCAGTTGGCATTGCGCGCGACACATATAGTCGCTGGCTGTTATTGCCTTGCTGATCGCGTTCGGTGCTGACCGAGGCGCTGCTCTGCTCGCCAAACGGAATGACCAGCGAAATCGCGCCGCTCCAGTTGCCCTGTTCCTGATCGCGGCTGGCGGAGATATACAAACTGCTGTTACCCCAAAGATTTTTACTCCACGACAGATTGAGTAACCGTGTACGGTCACCGTTGCCGCCGGAGATATCAAAATAGGCCAATCCCAGGCTGCCGTAATCATTCAGCGATACGCTGGCGGTGTACTGCGCGCTGCGCCGCGCCAGTGAATAGCTGGTGTTCGCGCTGTCGCCGCGACTGCCAACCAGCGCGAGGTTGCCGAAATCGGCGCTGCGAATGATGTGCTGAGTTCCGAGGCTGAACCAGCTGTTGTTGTACTGATAGCCCCAGCTGTATTGCGTACCCGGATTGCCGTCCATCTGGCTTTGTGCCAGCGCACCATTCACCACGCCAAAACTGCCGAGCTTCACCAGGCCACCTGCGCCGCCCATCGCCACGCTGTCGCTGCCTTCTGCATGGCTTTCCAGCGTCAGCCAATCGTTGATACCATAGCGATACGAACCGCTGGCCGCCGCCGCGCCATAATCAAAATTGTTTATGCCGTAGTTTTCGCGAATGGCACCGGCAGAAAACGAGTAATCGGATAATCCGGTTTTCAGCAAACTGCTGGAGACGTAAAACGGTAGCGTGGTAGTGACTTGTCTGCCCACTGCATCGGTGGTGGTGATCACCGCATCGCCTGCGCCGTTAACGAAAGGTACGTTAGTGAGCGACCACGGACCCGGCTGCACATCGGCCTGGGTGCTGCGATAACCATTAATAAACAGATCGACCGAAGAGGGCACCGCCGCCTGGCCGGAAAACGCCGGCAGCGGATAGGTCACCAGATCCGGCCGTACGCTGAAGTCGCGGCCAATCTGCACGCCTCCCAGCCGCACGCTGTTGCTCCAGCTCAACGCATCAGTAACCAAATCCCCGGCGCGCCAGCTGATCGCTGCGTTCTCGTTTTCATTACTGAACCAGGTATCGTAGCGGATATAGCCTTCCTGCTGACCGGCAACGCCACCTTCCAGTTGCTGCACATAAACCCCGTTGGTCGAAAACTGCCCAACCGGGCCAAAGAAGCGCAATTCATTCCAGCTGGAGAGGCGCGAACCGGCGTTATCGGTGCGCGTGGCGTAGAAGTCATAGTTGAGCAGGGCGCCGTTGCTGGCGCGGCCAGGAAAGCGCGGTGCATTCTGCAGTTGGCCAATGGTTTGACCCGGCAGCCAGGCGGGCGGCACCGTCAATAACAGGCGCTGGCGTCGTTCGTCATACTCCACTTTCGCTCCGCTCAGTTGACTGACATCGATGTGCTGCCCTTGCAGTTTCTCGGCCGGAATACCGGCGCGTTGCAGATCGCCGCGTCGCAGCCAGAAATCACCGTTCTTGCGTTCAACCGGCACGATGTCGCCGCGTTCGCCCTGATTCACCACCAGTTCCAGCATGTATTGCTGGCCGCTGGCGTTATTCTCCAGCGCAGGCGGCGGTGGCAGTTCGGAGAAGGTCTCCGCACTGCTACTCATCGGGCTGATACAAAGCACGCTGGCAACGGCCAGCGCGCAGGGATGCGGCGTTAACTTCATCAACGCGCGGCAGCGCTGCTCCAGTGGCCTTTGTTCATTTCGGCCGACAGTTCACCGCTTACGCTGCTGGTTAACGGCCAGCGATGGCTGCTGTTGGCCAGCACGTAGCCAAACAAGCCGTTGCCCATTTTGCGCCCGCCGATGGTGACGTTACTTAAACGCGCGTGGCCGTTACCGTGATTGGTCAGCTCCAGCCAGCGCTTGCCGCCGCTGTTCACTTCCTGCCAGCTCAGCTGCGGTTTCGCCGTGTTGCGTGTTACGCCGTTGCCGTAAACAAACAGCGGCACCGAATAGCGCATCTGGAACGTCAGCCCGGCCTGATTCTCGCCCGGCGTGCGCGGCGTGGGGATCTCATCCAGCACCACGCGATAGGACATCTCACGTCCGGCTTCAGGCGGCGTTTGCTTGATTAAACGCACCAGCTGCTTTTGCCCTGGCTCAAGGCGTACCATCGGCGGGCTCGCTACCACTTGCTGCTGGGTTTGATACTGCTCCTGACCGTTGACCTGCTGCCAGCTGAAGATGCGCACCTGCATCATGGTGGTGGCATTGCCGCGATTCTCCAGCCACAGCTCGCTGGCTTTATCTTGCGGATCAATCGCGGGATCGATCGGCCACACCATCAGTGAATTGGCGGCGTATCCCGCAGGCGTTAGTGCCACACATAACAACAGAATCAGGGCGCGCAGGTTCATCATCATTCATCCTTCTTATTGACGCCGTCACCAACTCAGTGTGACGGTTAAGGTGTCGGTATACGTCCCGGCGCGCGTGGGGCCGGGCAGCGTTAATAAGCCGTAAATCGGCAACGTGATGTTATTGGCATTGCTGTAACTCAACGCCATCGGGCTGTTCACTGGAATCGCCGTGGTGTGTGCCGCATTGGTATACAGGCTGTAGGCCACGGTATTGGTGTCGCTGGTATGTTTGAGGTTGCGCGTGGAGGTGTAATTGCTACCGCCGTTAATGCTCATGCTCACGGCGGTGCCTGGCGTGCAGGCGAGAGTGATAGTGGTGCTTTGCACATAGCTGGCGCTGACGCTGCTCGCGGCCACGCCAGATTGGGTACCAAAGTTAAGCGTGCCAAAGACCCCGGTATTGGTACCGGAAACAACACAGCCTGCCACTACTGATGCTGAAACCTGAAACGTTGCCGTGGGCAACCCCCAGGCGGAGACGCTCCCTATCAGCAGGGCAAGGCCGCCTGCACTGTGCATCAACCGCTGCACCACGGCCACCCTGATTATCCTTTCCCTCAGTAATTCACCGCCACGTTAATGGTGTCGGTGTAAGTCCCTGCGGGAATCAACGGGTTAAAGCCGCCGCCGACCACGCGACCATAAATGGCGTAGTTGGTACCCAACGTTGGATCCGTGGTGCCACTGGCGGCGATATTGGTGTTGTTGGCGATAGCAGTGGTAAAGGCGGCATCGCTATACAACGTATAGGCAATACCCTGCGTATTGTTGGAGCCGAGGATCAGATAGCGTGGCTGCCCACTCACCGTGCCGTAAATGGTCGCCGGAGCGGCATTACTGCTGGTGACCTGCACGTTGAAGGTTTGTCCGGTGGTGCAGCGGACAAAGATGCCGTTACCCGAGGCACCGACCAGCGTGGCGTTGAGCGTATCAAAGGTGGCGGCGCTGCTACCAAAGTTCAGGGTACCGAAGTTAACCCCCGTCGTTGCAGACTGGCCGTTTACCAAACAACCGGTGGTCAGCGTCAACGTCGCATTGATGGTTCCCGTGGTGGTGGCGGCAAAAACAGCAGTAGGGGCTAGCGCGGCGCTTAGGCTAGTAGCCATAAGAAAAAGCTTGAGTTTCATAATCATTCCTTACTGATTATCCAAGGTCAGTGCTTTTTCACCTGGTCAGACATTTATGGAAATACATCCGAAATTAAACAAGAGCCGCAATGGACTCGACAGCGTAAGCGCCTGCCATCTAAGAAAATTCCTAGATGACGGATTAATGATTTATATCAGTTTTCTTTACTATAGATCAGCAAATCGGCACTTGTACGCCGAGGGTTCAATTTTTCCCTAATCAATTCACACTTTTCGCCGATAACTCAGTAAACACAAGGGGTAGCGAGCGGTTAGAAAAACTAAACAGCCGATGATTTCTCCCTCTACCGCACGCTACGGTTCAATGTTATGTTCGTGCATTAATCAGATATTATTAATTTTTCGCTTAACGACTGACGATGAAAATAAAAAAAATCCGCACCATGACTCAAGATTTGTCTGGATCGGTTCTAAGTTGAACTTCGCCGCAGGCGGTCATGAATCGCCCTTGATCGGCGCTTTATCATCCTTGTTCTAATTTGACGACACCGCACCTGCTCCGTAGCGGGTGAAGTTTAGGAGCGCACATGCTGCTGGTTACCTGGGATAGCGTTCTGGTTACCGTTTCACTGATCGTGGCCTTCATTGCCGCGTTTACCGCCTTAGATACCGCCGGGCGCGTAGCCGTTTCACGCGGCTGTCTGGCAAAACTGTGGTTAATCGGCGGAGGCACCGCGATGGGCATCGGCGTGTGGGCGATGCACTTTATTGGCATGCTGGCGATGATGATGCCAATGACCATGCGCTACGACGTCGAGCTCACCGCCATCTCATTACTGGTGGCGATTGTCACCGCCATCTTTGCCTTTGCGCAGGGCGTGCAGGGCAGCCATCTCACCCGGCGACGCTTAATTCGCGGCACCCTGATCATGGGCAGCGGCATCATTGTCATGCATTACCTCGGCATGAACGCGCTGATGATTGAAAGCCCAATTGACTGGAATCTGCCGCTGGTGGCGCTCTCGGTGCTGATTGCCTATGCGGCATCAGGCGCGGCGTTGTGGCTGGCGTTTCATCTGCGCCAGGGCGAAAGCCTGTTATTACTGCGCGCCTGCGCAGCGTTAGTGATGGGGATTGCGATTGCCGGCATGCATTACACCGGCATGGCGGCAGCAGAGTTCGTTATGCCGGTAAGCATGCAACATCACGGTGCCAGCGAAGAGGGACTGGCGGTGTGGGTCACCATTATCACGCTGAGTATTCTGGGATTCATGTTGCTGATCTCGATGCTGGATGCGCAGATCCGTGCCGCGCGCCTCGCCGCTAAACTCAAGCGCGCCAACAGCGAGCTGCGCCAGCTGGCGATGCATGACAACCTCACCGCGCTGCCAAATCGCGTGATGCTGGAGCAGCAACTCACCACGGAGATCAAACAGGCGACGCTGCAGGATGAGAACTTTGCGCTGATGTTCATGGATCTCGATGGTTTCAAAGCCATTAATGACACATGGGGCCATCACGTGGGCGATCGCTTGCTGATTGCGGTGGCTGAGCGTTTACGAAGTGAACTCGCTGAAGAGATTCTGCTGGCGCGTCTGGGCGGCGATGAATTCGTACTGCTGTGTCCGCAATTCAATCTGCATCAGGCCACCAAACTGGCGCAGCGGCTGGTGCAGGTCATTGATGCGCCTTTCAATCTCGATCGCTATTCGCTGCGCGTCTCCCTGAGCGTTGGCATTGTGATCTTCCCGCTGCACGGCCGCAGCCAGCAGGAGCTGATGTTTAACGCCGACTCCGCCATGTATCACACCAAACACAGCGGCCGTAACGGCTGGTGCCTGTTTGAACCGGCGATGAGCGCGGTGGCGCAGCATCAGCTGGCGCTGGCCAACGATTTGTGGAACGCGCTGGAATATCAGGAGATGCGCCTGTTCTACCAGCCAAAATTCCGCGCGGGCGGCACGGTATTAATCGGTTTTGAGGCGCTGCTGCGCTGGCAGCATCCGCGTCGCGGACTGCTGATGCCGGATATGTTTCTGGCGCGCGCCGAGAAAACCGGGCAAATTGTCGCGCTGGGTAACTGGGTGATCAATGAAGCCTGCCGCCAGCTTAAGCAGTGGCACGATGAAGGCAACGGTGACTGGACCGTCTCTGTCAATCTCTCGGCTCTACAGTTCCAGCAGCGCGATTTGATTGATAGCGTGCGCCAGGCGTTGCAGCACCATCAGATCCCGGAAGGGGCGTTGATGCTGGAAATTACTGAGAATATCGCGATGCGCGATCCGCAGTTCAGCCAGCAGCGCATTGCCGAGCTGCATCGTCTTGGCGTAAAAGTGGCGATTGATAACTTCGGCATCGGCTACGCCAACTTGCTGCATTTGAAACACCTCGAAGCCAGCGAGCTAAAAATCGACCGCGCCTTTATCAACAGTTTGCGCGCCGGTAGCGAAGACGCCACGGTGGTCACCGCGATGTTGACGCTGGCGCAAACGCTCAACCTGCGCATGGTGGCGGAAGGCGTCGAAACCGAGGAGCAGCAGCGTTTGCTCACCGGTTTAGGCTTCGACACGCTGCAAGGTTATCTGCTCGGCAAGCCCACACCCGCCGACCGCATCGGTGAATTTACCGCTGCGCTTAACGTGCCGCTGGCGTATAGCGATAACCTGGTGCCGCTGGCAGGCGCGCAATAAACAATTTTTAGTTTCTTCCCCATCGGAAGGTTTCATCGTTCAAAAACTCAGATCGGCAGTGATGCTGCCGATAATTCCTGCAATAAAACCCAAAGATCTCACTTTTAATCACAACACCACAGCTGACTCAAACCGGCTTTTACTTGGTAAATCACTATGTTAGTGACTTCGTACGACTCGTTTACCGTCATCGTCTCGATCCTGGTGGCGATGCTGGCCTCGTTTACTGCACTTGATATGGCAGGGCGCGTGGCTTCCTCAACTGGCAAGGTGGCGCTGGTTTGGTTATTTGGCGGTGGATTCGCTATGGGCGTCGGCATTTGGGCGATGCACTTCATCGGCATGCTGTCGATGAGCCTTGATATGGTCATGAGCTACGATCCCATGCTCACCGTCACCTCCATGGTGGTGGCGGTATTAGCCTCGGTATTTGCGCTGTGGCTGGTGTGTTCAACACCGACCTTGCCGTGGCCGCGACTGTGTGGCGGTGCATTGGTGCTGGGGTCCGGCGTGGTGGCGATGCATTACACCGGCATGGCGGCGCTGATGTTTGCGCCTGGCATTACGTGGAATTGGGGTTGGGTGGCGGCATCGGTGGCGATTGCGTTGGTGGCGTCGGGTGCCGCGCTGTGGCTGGCGTTTAACCTGCGCGAAGGCCACGGCCGCGTCACCGTGTTGCGTTTAGGCGCATCGGTGGTGATGGGCTGCGCGATTGCGGGTATGCACTACACCGGCATGGCGGCGGCCGACTTCCCGATGCAGAGCCACGCGACGCAAATGGGCGTCAACAGCAACTGGCTGGCGATTGTGGTGACGGTGGTGACCCTGGCGATCCTCGGTATTACCTTGCTGGTTTCGATGCTGGATGCGCGTTTGCAGGCACGCACCTCGATCCTTGCTCACTCGCTGGCGGAGGCCAACCGCGAACTGGCGCAGCTGGCGCTGCACGATAACCTGACGCGCTTACCCAACCGTATTTTGCTGGAAGATCGCCTCGAACAAGCCCTCAATAAAGCCAATCGCGAGAAGTCGCAGTTTGCGCTGATGTTTATGGACCTCGATGGCTTCAAAGCCGTTAACGACGCCTTTGGACATCACGTGGGCGACAACTTACTGATCGGCGTGACCGAGCGCATGACCGAACAGATGAAAGGGCACTACACGCTGGCGCGCATGGGCGGCGACGAATTTGTGCTGCTGCTGGAAATCGATGAACCCAACGATGCCGCAGCGGTTGCCGATACGCTGGTGAAAGCGGTGGATCGTCCGTTCGATATCTCGCGCTATGAGCTGGTGGTGTCGCTGAGTATTGGTATTGCGGTTTATCCTGGCGATGGCAAAGATGATCGCGAGCTGATGTTCAATGCCGATGCCGCCATGTATCACACCAAAAACAACGGTCGCAACGGCTACACCTTCTTCCAGCCGTCGATGAACACGCTGGCGCAGTCACAATTGCAGCTGAATAACGATCTGTGGCAAGCGCTGGATAACGAAGAGTTACGCCTGTTCTACCAGCCAAAATACTGCGCGCCGAGCGGCCCGATCCTGGGCTTTGAAGCGCTGCTGCGCTGGCAGCATCCTTCACGCGGTTTGCTGGCACCGGACGCCTTTCTGCCGATGGCGGAAAAGACCGGTATGATCATTAACATCGGCAATTGGGTAATCAACGAAGCCTGTCGCCAACTGCGTTCCTGGCATTTGCAGGGCCATCCGCACTGGTCGGTGGCGGTCAACTTGTCGGCGGTACAGTTTGAGCAAAGCAATCTGGTGGAAACCGTTACCGAGGCGCTGGCGCAGCACCAGATTCCGGCTGAGCTGTTGACGCTGGAAGTCACCGAAACCACGGCGATGCGCGATCCGGAAGAGAGCGTGCGTATCCTTACCGAACTCACCAACATGGGCGTGAAAGCCTCGATTGACGATTTCGGCACCGGTTATTCCAGCTTGTTGTATCTCAAGCGTTTACCGGCCAGCGAGCTGAAAATCGATCGCGCCTTTGTTAACGAACTGCAGGCGCACTCCGAAGATGCCACCATCGTTTCCGCGATTGTTGCGCTGGCGCAGTCGCTGCACCTCAAAGTGGTGGCTGAAGGAGTGGAAACCCAGGATCAGCAGGCGTTCCTCACCGGCTTGGGCTGCGATACCTTGCAAGGCTATTTACTGGGCAAACCGGTCCCGCCGGAGCGTATTCAGGAGCTGCCGAATTTTTTTGCGGCGGTGGAAGAGGACGAACGGGAAGTGGAGCAGATGCCTTAATTCTGCGGCAACAGTGCGGTTAATAAAAAAAGGCCGGTTGTTAATCCGGCCTTCAAGGTGGTGATGTCAGCAATTACACCAGTTCGGTTTTCACACCTTCTTGCACCAGCAATTCGGCATCGCCATTGCTGTAAACCTGATATTCGCAGCCCGCGATGGTGACGGTGCCCGCCAGCGCCGTCCAGCCGCTGGTTTCATTGCCTGCTGGCAGAATATCCTCCAGTTGCAGGATGTCATCCGCTTTACCGTTGACCATTAGCTGGGTTTTACCGTCATCGATGTAAAGATCTTTTTGGCCGGATGTCAGCACGTCGGAAATGTCTAATGATATATGCTTAGATTCGTCAATCATAAACAGTGCACTATCATTATCATTTACTTCTGAAATCTTATTAGAAGGTAAAGAGGGTGACCACTCCAGGTTATCTAAGATAAGTCCAGCACCAGCTCTATTAGTTATAATTACCTTTTCGAGCGGTCGGTCATTAATATTAAATGAGAAATGTTTTGTTGGATCATCTCCATAATCCCTATAATCTAAGTCAAAAATCTTATCATATATAAGGTTGTTGGATGTGTCGTAAATCTTCACTTTAAAATAATGATGTGAAAATTCGCTTATATCAAACGAAAATGTTCTGATTCCCTTCAACAAAAATTCAAGCTCAGTCTCATTGTACAACCGCAAGGAGTTTTTTCCACTAATAACCGGCCTATTATCCGTAGATGATGAAATGTCTGCATGTCCATCATTTACTCTAAAAGATATGTCTTTAGTGAGTTTAAAATACTGATCACTATACCTTGAGAAATACTCTCCAGCAACTCTGTTTTCAAATCCATAATAATAAATATCATCATTATCTGGCACGATAGATAGTTTGAATGCTTTTGATAAAAAATCACCTTCCGGGCGTTTAACATTGAATTCCCACTTGCCCAGTGTTAATTCATCGGGTGTGAAACTCCACATGCCACGGGAATCAGCCACAACGGAGAAAACATTATCATCACCGGCATCAGATTTGTATGAAATCACCACCAGGCTGTTCGCTTCAGCCGTGCCTGTCAACGTGGGAGTGGTGTCATCCGTTATTTGATTACTATATATAAATCCCTTAATCGATCCTGCATTATCAATCGCGCCTTCGATAGTGGGAGCGAAGCTGTCTTCAGGCACAATTTTCAGGCCAAAGCTTTTCACTTTAGCATCATGAATAGCACTGCTTTCCGCGCTAAATTGATAATTGCCCACCTCCAGCAAATCGGGATCATAGCGCCACTGACCATCCGCGCCGACGGTGACGCTCTCCAGCAATACCCATGCGCCCTGCAGATTGAGGCAGTGAATATAGACCACGCTGTTCGCTTCGCCGCGACCATGCAGCGTTGGCGTGCGGTCATCGGTGATCGCGCCGTTACCGAGTTCACCGGTATAGGTGCCGAAATCATCGTAGGCGTGCGTAATTTCGTAGCGGTCTTCAGGCGTCAGATCAATGTCCAGCCTGAACTCATCGCTCCATCCGCTGCCGTCATTAACACGAAACGCGTATTTACCTTCAGTCAGCGCCGGGTTGGGTGCCCACGTCCAGTCAGTGCCGTTTAGTGTGGCCAAACCGCCCTCAATCCAGCTGCCGTTTTGTGTGCGATATTGTATGCGCACATCGCTGCCGGCGTTGGCCGTGCCGTTCAGGGTCGGTGTCGTGTCATCCGTGATGGCACCATCACCCAGCATGCCCGTTAGGGTCCCCACATCATCAGTGGCATGGGTAATGGTTGCGTCGCCTGGAACTGGAGGAGACTCAATCGTCAGGTTAAAGGCATCAGACGCCTCGCTGGTGTGGCCCAGACGATCGGTGCTGGTTACCGTGAAACTGTGGGTACCCTCGGGCAACTCGGTCGCTGGAATAATTTCCCAGCGGCCGTTTTGAGCAGCCTTAGCGCTGCCAATTTCATTGCTGCCGTCGTACAGGCGCACAATCGAACCGGCTTCAGCGTAGCCGCTCAGGACCGGCGTTTTATCATCGGTTTTGGCACCCGGCATCAGCCAGCTTTGCTCTGAACCTTCATCATCCAGAACGCGCAGAATTTCAGGTTTGGAAGGCGCCGTGGTATCAACGTGAAGAATTAACTGCGTGGGATCACCATAATTGCCCGCGACGTCAATAACCCGGAAGGTGATGTTATAGGGCCCGTCGGCGAGTGCGGCATCCGGTGTCCAGCTCCATGTGCCCGTCACCTTGTCAATTTTCGTCGTGTAAATGGTGCCGTTCAGCACGATTTCCATAACTCCGCCTTTCTCCTCAGGAATGGTCGTGCTGAGAGAGGGTTTTGGATTCGTGGTCCATTTTTGCACTGTTTCTTGCATGATAAATATCCTTGTCTATCTGATGTTGGGTAGGCCTGAAAACCCGTGATGTTAGTAAGGTTGCTTACGTTGACTTAGCAGAAATGTCTCGAAGTAGGAAAACTCTTAGAGCGGACAAACGGCCGCTGAAAAATCAGCAGTGGGTCGCCAGGCTGCGCAGGCAAATAGAAGCGCGAATACGGCTGCGGGGTGAGAAATGGCCATCGCTGCTACAGCGGAAAGACATGCGGTTAATAAAAAAAAGGCCGGTTGTTAATCCGGCCTTCAAGGTGGTGATGTCAGCAATTACACCAGTTCGGTTTTCACACCTTCTTGCACCAGCAATTCGGCATCGCCATTGCTGTAAACCTGATATTCGCAGCCCGCGATGGTGACGGTGCCCGCCAGCGCCGTCCAGCCGCTGGTTTCATTGCCTGCTGGCAGAATATCCTCCAGTTGCAGGATGTCATCCGCTTTACCGTTGACCATTAATTGGGTTTTACCATCATCGATATAAAGATCTTTCTGGCCAGAAGACAGCACGTCGGAAATGTTCAGTGATAAAGGGTTAGCGTCATCAATAATGAATAATGTACTGTCATTGGTATTTTCTTCTGGAAGCTCATTAGGATACAAATTAGGTTTCCATCTCAGGTTGTCAATTACAACTCCGAGTTCATCATCAACTGATATTGTTACTTTGCCAAGTGGTTGATCGTCGAAATTAACTGAAATACGTTCTTGAGACGGAGTTCCATTTGCCGGGTTTTCACGTAATTGGTATGGCGTACTTGATATAAGATTGTTGGATGTGTCGTACACCGATAGGGTAGCAATACCTCCGTTACTGCCTATGATATCAAACTCAAATGTTCTAACGTCAATTAATCTAAACGTGGCCTGACTATCGTCATTTAAAAATAAACTATCAGAGGAAAATTTTGCACTTCCATGATCAAGTTGTACTGAAACGTCCTCATTCAGATAGCAGGGATAGTCTATACGTAAAATCCCATATGATTTTTTATCTTCAAAACTATATGAATAAGCTGCAATGTCATTCGGCAAGACATATATAAAGTACGGCGCTGGTGAAAAATCACCGTCCTGGTATTTAATGTCGAATCTATAATTATGGTACGTTAAGGGGGCGGGAGTGAAGGCCCACTTACCATTGGAATCAGCCACAACGGACATAACATTAAGATGACCTGTGCCAGAGTGGTATTCAATCTCCACCACGCTGTTAGCTTCAGCAGTACCTACTAAAGTGGGTGTTGTATCATCCGTTATTACTTGATGCTTTTTTATAAATCCATCTATCGACCCTGCATCATCAATGACTCCGTCAATGGTTGGGTAAACGCTGCCGTCAGGCACAATTTTCAATCCAAAGCTTTTCGCATTAGCATCATGAACCGCACTGCTTTCCGCGCTGAATTCATAATTACCCACGTCCAGCAAATCAGGATCATAGCGCCACTGACCATCCGCCCCGACGGTGACGCTTTCCAGCAATACCCATGCGCCTTGCTCATTGAGACAGTGAATAAAGACCACACTGTTCGCTTCGCCGCGACCATGCAGCGTTGGCGTGCGGTCATTAGTTTGCGCACCGTTGCCCAGTACGCCGGTATCCGTACCGAAATCATCATAGGCGTGCGTAATCTCGTAGCGATCTTCTGGCGTCAGATCAATGTCCAGCCTGAATTCATCGCTCCAGCCATAACCGGCATTGGCACGAAACGCATATTGACCTTCAGCCAGCGCCGGGTTGGGCGTCCACGTCCAGTCAGTGCCGTTTAATGTAGCAAAGCCGCCCTCAATCCAGCTGCCGGTTTCGGTACGATATTGTACGCGCACATCGCTGCCAGCTTTGGCAGTGCCGTTCAGAGTGGGTGTCGTATCATCCGTGATGGCACCATCAAGCAGCATGCCCGTTACGCTACCCACATCATCACTGGCATGGGTAATGGGTGCATCGATGCCAATCGGCGGCACGCTGTCAGGCTTAATCGTCAGGCTGAAGGCATCAGACGCCTCGCTGGTGTGGCCCAGACGATCGGTGCTGGTTACCGTGAAACTGTGGGTACCCTCGGGCAACTCGGTCGCTGGAATAATTTCCCAGCGGCCGTTTTGAGCAGCCTTAGCGCTGCCAATTTCATTGCTGCCGTCGTACAGGCGCACAATCGAACCGGCTTCAGCGTAGCCGCTCAGGACCGGCGTTTTATCATCGGTTTTGGCACCCGGCATCAGCCAGCTTTGCTCTGAACCTTCATCATCCAGAACGCGCAGAATTTCAGGTTTGGAAGGCGCCGTGGTATCAACGTGAAGAATTAACTGCGTGGGATCACCATAATTGCCCGCGACGTCAATAACCCGGAAGGTGATGTTATAGGGCCCGTCGGCGAGTGCGGCATCCGGTGTCCAGCTCCATGTGCCCGTCACCTTGTCAATTTTCGTCGTGTAAATGGTGCCGTTCAGCACGATTTCCATAACTCCGCCTTTCTCCTCAGGAATGGTCGTGCTGAGAGAGGGTTTTGGATTCGTGGTCCATTTTTGCACTGTTTCTTGCATGATAAATATCCTTGTCTATCTGATGTTGGGTAGGCCTGAAAACCCGTGATGTTAGTGAGGTTGCTAACGTTGACTTAGCAGAAATGTCTCGAAGTAGGAAAACTCTTAGAGCGAACAAACGGCCGCTGACAAACCACAGGCGTTCAGGCGCCAGCGATTTGCGCTAAAATAGCCGCCAAATCCTCTACATCGGAGTTCGGGTGGCGAAATATCAGCAGTTGGTAGACAGGCTGCGCACGCAAATGGAAGCGCGCATCTGGCCGCCGGGTGAGAAATTGCCTTCTCTGCGACAGCAGGCGGAACAGAGCGGATTAAGCCTGATGACGGTGATGCACGCCTATGAAGTGCTGGAGAGCCAGGGCTGGATCGTCTCTAAGCCACAATCGGGCTATTACGTGGCGCCGCGCGCCGCCGAGAGCCGTCCGCGCTTGCCCACCCAGGAGATCGCCAAAACCGACCAGGCCGATACCAACAGCTTCGTATTTGATGTGCTGCAGGCCACGCGCAATCCCGCCATCATGCCGTTTGGTTCGGCGTTTCCCGATCCCGAACTCTTCCCGCAGCGCCAGCTAATGCGCTCGCTGGTGAAAGTTTCACACAACCTGAAACCCACCGATGCGCTCAATAACCTGCCGCCAGGTAATGAAGCGCTGCGTAAAATTCTCGCCCAGCGCTATGCGCAGCAGGGCATCACGCTGTCGCCGGATGACATCGTCATCACTAACGGCGCGATGGAAGCGCTCAATCTCAGCCTGCAGGCCGTCACCGAGCCCGGCGATTGGGTGATCCTTGAAAATCCGTCGTTTTATGGCGCATTGCAGGCGATCGAACGCCTTAAGCTAAACGCGATTGCCATCGCCAGCGATGTGGAACACGGCATGGATTTGGATGAGCTGGAGCAGGCGCTGCAGCGTTGGCCGGTGAAAGCCTGCTGGCTAATGACCAACCGGCAAAATCCGCTCGGCTTTACCCTGAGCGCCGAGCGCAAGCAGCAGCTGGTGGCACTGCTGGCGCGCTACAATGTGGCGATGATTGAAGACGACGTGTACGGCGATCTGTATGAAGGGCATGACAAGCCGCTACCGGCCAAAGCCTTTGATCGGGATGGCAACGTGCTGCACTGCGGCAGTTTTTCGAAGAATCTGGTGGCGGGATTTCGCGTCGGTTGGGTGGCGGCGGGACGTCACGCCCAGCGCGTGCAGCGCATTCAGCTGATGAGCACGCTGTCGACCAGCGCGCCGATGCAGCTGGCGCTGGCGGATTTCCTCAGCACGCGCAGCTACGATACGCATCTGAAGAAGCTGCGTCAGACGCTGGCAAAACGTAAACAGCTGGCGCAACAGGCGCTGCGCCGCGTATTACCTGCCGATGCCAGCATCAGTGACACGCCGGGCGGCTATTTTCTCTGGGTTGCGCTGCCGGCGCACATCAACACCACCGAGCTCTATCATTTGGCGTTGCAGCAGGGGATCAGCATCGCGCCCGGCCAGCTGTTTTCCAGCAGCGAAGGTTTCAGTCACTGTTTCCGCTTTAACACCGCCTGGCCGTGGGATGCACGCGCTGAAGCGGCGGTGGAGATGTTGGGAAAACTGATTGCCGGATTAAACCATTAAACGTGGGCCGCCTGCTGGTGGCCCCAGGTGAGATAGTAGACGTCGTAGAAATCCACTTCCCCTTTCTGCTTCATCAGACGATCAATGCCGTTGCGCACGCGATCCGGCGTGTGCGGATTATCAAGAATTTTGTCCAGCGCCTGCTGCGAAACCGGCTGCACGTAATACCACTCGCCGTTGTAGCACACGCGCAGATCCAGCGTATCGATATCTTCGAAGCGGTATTTCGGGTTGATATCCATCAGCATCAGCACGCTCATCACCACCACAAACACCGTGGCAAACCAGAACGCGGGCCAGCCGAGCATCTCGGTTGAGAAGATCAACGCCACGCACAGCGCGTAGCATAAGTACATGATGGCCCAGAGTCCCGGATGGGTTTTAAGGAAGGAAAAGCTAAAGCGCGGCAAATTATCACGCTGTCCTTCGCGGTTCAGCGTGGCGATTTCGTCGAGCAGAATTTGTTTGATCGCGTCCATTGTTCACCTCTATTTATCACTGCCTGCCAGTAAAGCACATAACAGTGAAGCGAATTAGAGACAGATTGGGTGTGATTTTTTATAACAGTTGGAATCTACTGCTCAAGATGGCACTCCATGCGTTGTGATTGGGCACCAGCGGGAACACGATGCGCTTTTTCAGGATGAATATTGATGCGACATCATGTGCTGCGTGCTAAGGAATTGAGAAATAACATGACGCCAGCAGAGCGAAAGCTCTGGATTCTGCTGCGCGCCAGACAATGTGGCGGCATGCGATTTCGCCGCCAGTATCCTTATGGCCCGTATATTCTGGATTTCGCCTGCCTGGAGAAGCGGCTAGCGATTGAACTCGATGGATCGCACCATGGCGAAACTGTCAGATATGACGATGAACGTACGCAACGGTTAAACAGACAGGGCTGGCGCGTGCTGAGGTTTTGGAATCATGAGGTGATGCTGCAGCCGGACGCGGTTTTTGCAGTGATTATGGCGGCGTTGATGGGGTAGTGCTGGTGGTGGGTGCTCGCTGTCCCCCTCCTCGGTCGGTGCTCGGTGTCCCCCTCCTCGGTCCTCCCCCATGAATGGGGGAGGAAGATACTGCCATATGTTAGTTCTAGAGCTGCATGTGGCAGCATCTCCTTCCCCCGCTAGCGGGGGAAGGCCGGGATGGGGGACAGCGAGCACGTTCCAAGACAGGCAGCACGCTCTAACTCACCTGACCCACAATCTGCAAATTCGCCTCATCGGGCACTTCGTTATACGACAGCACATTCAACCCATTGGCAAACAGACGCGCGTAGCGCGCAATCAGCGGACGCAGCTGCGGCGTGACCAGCAACACCTGCGTCAGGTTCTGCGCTTTCAGCTGCTCCATCATCACCGGCAGCGTGCTTTGCAACTGCGTCAGGATATTCGGATCCACCGGGAAGCTATCCAGTGCCACTTTGCCGGCTTGCTGCGCCTGATTTAGCGCCGCCAGCAGCAGGTTCTCCAGACTGTTCTCCAGCGTATACGCCGACAGCGGTTTATTATCCGGCGCAATCGCTGCCACCATCGCACGGCGCAATGCATAGCGCACATCGGACGTCAGCAGGATCGGATCTTTGGTGATCGCCACGCTCTCCAGCAAAGTCGTTGCGATGGTGGTGATGTCCTTCAGCGAGACCTGATCGTTCAGCAGCAGACGATACACTTTCAGCTGCAAGCTGTAGTTCACCGCCGCATTCACATCTTCAGAGAGTTTAGGTGCCACGTTCGCCAGACGCTGATGCAGCTGGGTAATGTCATCATAGTTAAACAGCTCGGGCAGATTCTCACGCACCACTTTATTCACATGGGTGGCGACCACGCTGGCGCAATCCACCACCTGATAACCGAGGTTCAGCGCTTTGGCTTTCTGCTCGGGCAGAATCCACGTCACCGCCATGCCGTAGGCGGGATCGGTATCCAATACGCCATCGATCTCGCCGTACTGTTCCGGCGTCGGGATCGCCATTAAACGATCGGCATGCACTTCGCCGACGGCGGTGCGCACACCGTTGATCTTGATCGCATACTGCGCCGGTTTGAGGTGGAAATCCTCACGCAGCGCAATTTCCGGCAGCAGCACGCCGCTGGTTTCCGATACCACCTGGCGCACGCCGCGCATACGCAGCGTCAGCGGCGCGCCTTTGCCTTTATCCACCAGCGTCACCAGCTTGTAGCCAAGATTCAGGCCGATGGGCTCAACCATCGGGATATTGTCCCAACCGATGGCGGGCTGCTCTTCCGGCTGCATCAGCGCCTGATTGATCGCTGCCATATCGTGGTGATCTTGCGTCGGTGCTTTCACGCCACGGCTTTGACGCCAGGCGGCAAACAGCAGCATGGCGGTAAAAATCAGGAACACCAGATGCGGCATGCCCGGCACAATCGCCAGCACAAACATTACGGCGGCAGCGGTGTACAGCGTACCCGGTCGTGCCAGCAGCTGCGTCTTGATGTCATCGCCCATGTCCGCGCCATCACTGATGCGCGTCACGATGATGGCCGCGGCGGTTGAGAGCAGCAGCGATGGAATCTGCGCCACCAAACCATCACCGATGGTCAGCAGGACATACTGTTCAAATGCTTGTCCCGCCGGTAAACCGTGCTTGAACACGCCGATCAGAATCCCGCCGATCACGCTGATCATCAGGATCATGATCCCGGCGATAGCATCACCGCGCACGAACTTAGAGGCTCCGTCCATCGCGCCGTAGAAGTCGGCTTCGTTGGCAACGTCTTTACGGCGCAGACCGGCCTGTTCCTGATTGATCAAACCGGCATTCAGATCGGCATCGATCGCCATCTGTTTGCCCGGCAAGGCATCGAGGGTAAAACGTGCCGAGACTTCGGAAATACGCTCGGCTCCTTTGGTGACCACCACAAAGTTGATCATCAAACGCGGCGGCAAAAAGGCGCACCATGCGCATCATGGCGGCGCGTGGAAAGTGGCCTTTGCCGACTTTACGTTGGCGATGATGGCGTTGTTTATGGTGCTGTGGATTATGGGCGCGGTGAGCGAAGAGGAACGTAAAGAGATCGTCGCGCAATTGAACGGCACTTCCGTTTTTACTGGGACCAACTTTAATCCCTTTGATGTTGAGAGCGCGGGCTCATCGGCGATCATTGGCGAAACCATGGCGGTTTCTCCGCCGACGCAAGCTGCGACCGTCAGTTCATCTCAGGATGACATCAGCCTGAACGCGGGCAACCAACCGCAGGAAGATTTAGACAGCGTGCTGTCACGTTCGGATGCGGAACTGGCGCTGTTACATAGCCAGCTGCAACGGATGATCAACAGCTATAACGCGCAAAATTATCTGATGCTGGAAACCTTGCCGCAGGGGCTGCGCATTCTAATTCAGGACGATCAGGATCGCATGATGTTCCCACGTGGAAGCGCAGTGTTAACCCCGTTCTTCCAGAAATTGCTGACCGAACTCGGTCCGGTGTTTAACCGTATCGACAACAAAATCATGATCAGCGGTCATACCGATGCTGCGAAATATAGCGGCCAAGCTTCCTACAACAACTGGAACCTGTCTGGCGATCGCGCGCTGGCGGCGCGCCGTGCGCTGGAGCGTGGCGGGTTAGAGAGTGCGCGTGTATTGCAGGTTAATGCCATGGCATCACGTATGCCACGCGATCGAGACGATCCGATGAGTGCGCGCAATCGTCGCATCGAAATTCTGGTGTTAACCGATGCCGCTGCTGAAACCTTATTCCAATTTTATGGCCGCGAAGGGGAGAACGTTGTGAAGCCCATTGCTGAGCGCCTGCGATAACCTGTCAGTGCCTTTGAATCGTTTTTTTGATTCGGCCGGTGGCGAAATCCACCGGTTTTTTTTCGCCTAAAATTTCTGCACTTTGCGGCCAGGTCACCATAAATGGCGACCCTACAAAATCGTGATAATGCATCGTAGGGTCGCCATTCATGGCGACCAATCATTTCCCGCACGCGATGTTAATGATGTTGCCAATAAATTTGGCTTTAGTTAGCTAAATCATTCTTTTTTGTGAATTTTGTCGCCGGGCGCACATTGCAATGCCGCTTTGGTAAGCCACAATTAAGCATCGTGATTAACCGGAGAAAGAGTATGACTGCCAACCACTCCAGCCTGCTGTTACTGATGTCTTTCGCCGCCGGCACCTTTTCTGCTGGATCCTCCAGCAATCCGCAACATCTGATGCTGTCGCTGCCCTCCGGCGGCGTGCCCAACAGTCCGTTACCGCTGATCATCTGGCCTGGCATCGTGCCGTATGACGCTGAAAATCCCACCGAAGACAGCGCCGTCTGGTTTGAAACCACCTTTACCCGCAACGGTTGGCCTGCCGCGTGGCGTGCGCCGATCTTCCCGTATACGCATTACCATCCGAACACCCATGAAGTGCTGGGCGTCGCTGCCGGTTGGGCGGAAGTACTGTTCGGCGGCGACAGCGGCCGCATGGTGACGTTGCGCGAAGGCGACGCGGTGTTGATCCCCGCAGGCGTTGGCCACAAACAGGTGTTTGCCTCAGAGGATTTTTTCACCGTTGGCGCCTATCCTGAAGGCATGTCCCCGGAAACCGTGCGTGATGAGCCATCGCGTTTACGTGCGTCGAAGGAGACGATCCAGCATGTTCCCCTGCCGCACCGCGATCCCTTTACCGGTGGCGAAGGCGCGATGACGGAGATCTGGCTGCCAATCGCGCAGCAGCTGATGCACCAGTAAAGTGCATAACAGCCATTTCCGTATACGCGGCGCGTGTGCCATGCCGGGGGCAAGCCTCTGGCACAGTTTGTGCAGGAGAGAAATATCTCTAGACAAGCGCCGGGTAAATCATGAAAGAAAGCTACCAGATAGCATCGCACTTCTATGATGAGATGTTGTTGAGCGATGGCCAATACCGCGCTCACTACCAGCAATACTGGGAATGGTTACAACAGGCGGACGTCGATGCCGTAGCGCGCAAGCGTGAAGAGGCGGAACTGCTGTTCCATCGCGTCGGCATCACCTTTAACGTTTACGGTGATGATGGCGGCGCGGAACGTTTAATTCCTTTCGACAGCGTGCCACGCATCATTCCTGCCAGCGAGTGGGCGATGCTCGATCGCGGCATTCGCCAGCGCGTGCAAGCCCTCAACGCCTTCCTGCACGATATCTATCATCAGCAACTGATCCTCAAAGCGGGCATCGTGCCTGCCGAACAGGTGCTGGTGAACGATCAATATCAGCCCTGTATGCAAGGCGTCGATCTGCATCGCAATATCTACGCGCATATTGTCGGCGTGGATATGGTGCGCAATAACGATGGCGAATATTACGTGCTGGAGGACAATCTGCGCACCCCGTCTGGCGTCTCCTACATGCTGGAGAACCGCAAGATGATGATGCGCCTTTATCCGGAGTTGTTCGCCGGGCAGCACATCGCGCCGGTTGAGCGCTATCCCTCGCATCTGTTGCAAACCCTGCGTGAAAGCTCGCCGGTCAACGATCCAGTGGTGGTGGTGCTGACGCCGGGCCGCTTTAACAGCGCCTATTTTGAACACAGCTTTCTTGCGCAGCAGATGGGAGAGCGCCGATCTGTTTGTGAAAGATGGCGCAGTGATGATGCGTACCACCGCCGGGCCGTGCAAAGTCGATGTGATCTATCGTCGCGTGGATGATGCCTTCCTCGATCCACTGGCATTCCGCCCGGATTCGATGCTCGGCGTGCCGGGCTTATTATCGGTATATCGATCTGGCAACGTGGTGCTGGCGAACGCGATCGGCACCGGCGTCGCCGATGACAAATCGATCTACCCGTATGTGCCGGACATGATCCGTTTCTACCTCGATGAAGATCCGATCCTCAATAACGTCCCAACCTGGCAATGCCGCAAACCGCAGGATCTCACCTATGTGCTAGCTAATCTGGCGAAAATGGTGGTGAAAGAGGTACACGGCGCGGGCGGTTACGGCATGTTGATTGGACCGGTGGCGAGCCAGCAGGAGCTGAGTGATTTCCGCGATCGCCTCAAAGCGCGACCGGAAAATTATATCGCGCAGGACACGCTGTCGCTCTCAACGTGCCCGACCTTTATCGACAACGGCCTCGCGCCACGCCATATCGATCTGCGTCCGTTTGCGCTGTGCGGCGCGGATATTCGTCTGGTGCCCGGCGGCTTAACCCGCGTGGCGCTGAACGAAGGTTCGCTGGTGGTGAATTCGTCGCAGGGCGGCGGCACCAAGGACACGTGGGTTCTGGAGGATGACGCATCATGCTAAGCCGCACGGCCAGTGGCCTTTATTGGATGGCGCGCTATCTCGAACGCGCAGAACAACTCGCACGCGTGTTGGACGTGACCAACCGTTTGTCATTAATGCCGGTGCGCGGCAGCCAGGGCGATGAGCTGCTGCTGCCGCTCAATCTCACCGGTACACGTGAACTGTTTGAAACCCTGAATGGCCGCTGCACCATGCCGCAGTTGTTCAACTTCTTCGCGCTCGATGACCGCAATCCGTGCAGCATCTTCAGCTGCTGGCAGGAGGCGTGGAACAACGCGCATGCGGTGCGCGGCAGCTTGTCGTCGGAAGTGTGGGAGAGCATCAACTCGACGTGGATTGAGATGCGTAACACGCGGCGACGCGGCATTACCAGCGCTAACGCCGACACCTTTTTCGATTGGGTGAAAGAGCGCTCGCACCTGTTTCGTGGCGCGATGTTTGGCACCTTGCTGCGCGGCGATGCGATGAGTTTTATCCGCATTGGCACGCTGATGGAGCGCAGCGACGGCACCGCGCGTTTGCTGAGTGTGAATCAGCAATTGCTGGAGCAGCAGTCGGATTCGGTGCGTGAATATTATTGCCTCGACACCTTGCTGCGCGCGGTTTCAGCGCGTGAAGCTTACAACGCCATCTTCAAGCAGCAACTGTTGCCCGATCTGGTGAATGAGATGCTGATCCTGCGCAGCGAAAGTCCGCGATCGCTGCACTCCTGTATTGATGAGATCGCCACACAGTTAGAGAACATCGGCAGCAGCGGCGAAGATCGCCCGCGCTATTTGATCACCGTGCTGCTGGCCGAAATGCGCTTCAGTACCTGGGAAAGCCTGACTCAGGAAGGCTTGTATCACTGGCTCAATGCATTCCTGACGCGCCTGAATGCGCTGGCCGACAGCATCAATCACACCTATCTGGAGGCGAAATGAGACTGAACATCGAGCATAAAACCCGTTACGCCTATGAACATCAGGTGACACTCAGCACCCAATATCTGCGCCTGACGCCGCAAAATTCGGTGCATCAGCAGATAATCTCGTGGGAGCTCGAGCTGCCGTGTGAAGCCACCTGCACGCAGGATGCGTACGGCAATGTGATGCATGTGCTGACGCTGGATACGCCGCATCAGCAGCTGGATATCGCCGCGCGTGGCGTGGTGGAGATCCTTGATGATGGCGAATGGGCACCCGATCCGGAATCATTATTGTCGCCGTTGGTGTTTCTGCGCTCATCGCCGCTGACGCAGCCGGACGGTGAGATCCGTGAGTTCGCCAAGCGCTACTGGCGACCGGAAAAACCGCTGGCCAGCCTGGAAAAACTCATGGATGAACTGCTGCTGAAGATGCCGTATCGTCCGGGCAGCACGTTGGTTACTGATGCCGCCACGAAAGTATTTGCCGCCGGCAGCGGCGTTTGCCAGGATCACAGTCACGTGTTTCTCGCCTGCTGTCGTAGTCTGGGGATTCCGGCGCGCTATGTGAGCGGCTATCTCTATACTGAAAACGTTGAGCACGTCGCCACTCACGCTTGGGTTGAAGCCTGGCTGGATGGTAGTTGGCACAGCTTTGATATCACCAATAATACTCGCAGCACGCGCCAGCATTTACGCTTGGCGGTCGGTGTGGATTATCTCGATGCGTGTCCGGTGCGCGGTATGCGGCTGGGCGGCGGCGGTGAAGATATGCTGGCGGTGGCTGCGGTGCTTCAGGTGCATGCGCAGCAGTAATCAGAACAGGCGTGACTATGACTTATTGTGTGGCAATGCGTTTATCGTCAGGGATGATTTTTGTATCCGATTCACGCACCAATGCGGGCGTCGATCATATTTCCTCGTTCCGTAAATTGCATGTATTTCAGGTCGATGATGAACGCACGCTGGTGCTGCAAAGCGCCGGCAATCTGGCTACTACGCAGAGCGTGCTGAGCCTGCTACGGCGCAACAACGGCGATAGCGATCAACCGAATTTGCTCAATGGGCGATCGCTGTATGACATCGCGCTGATGGTGGGCGAAACGCTGCGCGAGGTGATCAAGCGCGATGGCGAGGAGTTTGGCGGCACGCTGCTGCTGGGCGGGCAGATTCGTGGTGAGGAGCCGCGTCTATTCCAGATCTATCCGCAGGGCAACTTCATCGAAGCCAGCGTCGATACGCCTTATTTTCAGATTGGTGAGAGTAAGTACGGTAAACCGATTATTGACCGCGTGCTGCGCTATGAAACGCCGCTGAGTCAGGCGATGCAGTGTGCATTGATTTCGATGGATTCGACGCTGGCGAGTAATATTTCAGTGGGCTTACCGCTGGATGTAATGGTCTACCGCACTGACAGTTTCAGCGACAGCGAGCAATATCACATCACCGAGCACCATCCCTATTTTTCACAAATTCGTCAGCTGTGGAGCAAAGGGCTGCTGAGCGTTTTTTCGCAACTGCCGCCGTTGAAGCTATAAGCTGAGCGTTATGAAAGCGAAGCTGGATATTATTACGTTATATCTAGCTATTCGCTTCCATCAGAATATAAGGAAGCAAGTAATCATTTTTCATGCTTGTAATTTTCTCTTCAGAGAAATCTTTGAAGACTTCTGGTGTCCATGAATTATGCAGTGAAATAATGCCACATTTACACTTTGCCAGTTCGCTGGAAAAATCCTTCTGCGATTTTGGCATGAAATAGTATGACAAATAGCGTTCCCATGGCTCTTTCTCAGGTTGCCTGGCCTCTAAAATATTTCCCTCTTCAACGGCATCCAGAATATGAAGGTAATCATCATACTCACCACTTTTGATCAGGGGATCTAAAATGCCGTTGCCGACATAGTTCCATGAAATTTCGCCGCTAATGTTATTAAGACGCGCGATGATCCCCATGAACCACGCGGCAGTCAGTTTGTTTCTTTTATTAGCAGATAACACGGCAAGATGAATGCCTCGCGATGCTGGATAGCCAAAAGTATACAGTTTATCCCCTTTGAGAAAATTCATATCACTGATGTTTTTTGTGATTATGGTGTCGGCATCAATAAAAACACCGCCTAACATGGTTAATACCCATGCTGAAACCATGTCTGATTGCATTGCTAAAGAGAACTGGAAGAAAACCGGCGGCAGTATCTTTTTAGGTATGAAATCATAGATATTTTTATGATTAATGATTTTTATTTCCAGGTTGGGGATGTTGTTTTTCCAACTCTTCATACATAAATTAAGATAGGCCGGTTTGGTTTTCCCTGGCAGGTCAACCCAATAGGTGTAAATAATCATTTCGTGTCTCCTGAGTGGCATGAAAAGCATAGGCGACACGCTGTGAAAAAACTTAAGTGGCAGGGTTCAAAAGAGCACCGATCGATTACACCAGTTCGTTGATCTTCGCTGTCATATTAATCCCGCTTATCCCTTTCAATCCAAGCTTGTGCAAGATTTTTATTTTATAAGTACTCACAGTTTTACTGCTCAGCTGCAATTGGGAGGCAATCTCTTTATTACTCATTCCTGATGCGAGCTTAACTAATACCATCAATTCCCGGCGTGTGAGGCTCATCAATTTTTCACTTTCAATGAACTCATTCATGTCTGCAGCCGTATGCGTGACAGGATAAAAGCGGTTTCCGCGCTCAACCTCTTTAATTGCGCTAAGAAGCGTCTCTAACTCTCCGCGCTTGTATACATATCCTTCCACACCCAGTTGCAGGCAACAGCGTTGATAAAAAAGGCTTTCTGAAGCAGAAAAGACAATGATTTTTTGCTCTGGCATGGCGCGCTTAATATCTGCAATTAGCGGAATTCCCGCGCGGCCTGGCATGGTGAGATCGAGTAAAAGGACATCCGGGCGTGACTGATGAAGCTGAGTAATCAAAAGATCGCCTTTTTCGGCTATTCCGACAATGGTGTAGTTAAATGACTGTAACAGCGCCTGGATACCCGTACAGATTAATGGGTGATCGTCCACAATAAAAACTGAGTGAATCATATGTGTAGTCCAAAGGAGAAAATAAAAAATAAATGCAAAGTTAAAACACCAATGACTAAACACTAAATAGTGGTGTGACCAGATTAATTCACGCTGCTTAAGAATAAGCTTTAAGCCATGTCTTGAATTTAGGATTTTAAGGGGAGTTGCTGTTTTTTATGCGTTAGAACAAAGCAGGCTGCTACTTTTTACGCTCTGGCTGTAGAGCAGTCATAAATCTGAAAACAAGCCGTTTTAACGTCGAGGCGATAAACCGCTGCGCATAAAAAGGTGAATGATGTTTTCAGTTGATCAGCTTCTCGATACTTACTGGCCTGGCCATCAACCGGCGAACTGGCAAAAAAGCGTCCTGAAATGGGCGGTTCGTGAACATGAATTCCAGGCGTTTGCCGCCCGCTATCGCCACCTTAAAGGCGTGGATATGGTGGAGCAAGTGCTGGAGCACCTGGATGTGCGTTGTGAACTGAGCGAACGCGATTTGGAGCAGATCCCAACGCGCGGGCCG
This sequence comes from Pantoea sp. CTOTU46764, assembly GCF_031974595.1. Classification (NCBI taxonomy): domain Bacteria; kingdom Pseudomonadati; phylum Pseudomonadota; class Gammaproteobacteria; order Enterobacterales; family Erwiniaceae; genus Pantoea; species Pantoea sp. CTOTU46764. The sequence continues at coordinate 162,465 of NZ_DALYOQ010000001.1, forward strand.
GCGGTGATTGTTGCTAATCATCCGCTTGGTGCGCTGGATGGCCTGGCGCTGCTGGCGGCGGTTTCGCAGGTGCGGCGTGATGTGAAAATTGTCGCTAACCGCATGTTGATGATGCTGGAACCGATCAACAACATGATGCTGCCGGTGGATAACATGGGCAACCGCACCAGCCGCGAACAGCTGACACATATGCAGCAGCATCTCGATAATCAGGGCGTGCTGATCATCTTCCCGGCGGGCGAAGTGTCGCGCCTTTCCAGCCGTGGCGTACGCGATCGTCACTGGCACCATAGCTTCTTACGCCTCGCCGCCCGCGCTCGCGCGCCAATCGTGCCGGTGCATGTAGTGGGGCGCAACAGCCTGGCGTTCTACGCCGCTGCTAAAATAGCCTCGCCGCTGGCGTTATTAATGCTGGTACGCGAAATGTTTCGCCAGCGCGGTACGCGCATCAAGCTGCACATCGGCGAGCAGATCCCCTTTGCCAACTGGCATGATGGCCACACGCCGGGCAAAGAGCTGGCGAAGCGGCTGCGCAAACATCTGTATCGCATTGGACAAGGGCGGCGCGGCCTATTTCAGACCGAAGCGGCGATCGCGCGTCCGGAAGATCGCGCCGAGCTGAAAAAAGCGCTGATGGAAAGCGAGCGACTCGGCACGCTGCCGGATGGCAAGCAGATCTACCTGTGGCGACGCAACTGCGCCAGCTGGGTGCCGTTGCTGCGTGAGCTTGGACGTTTACGCGAAGTGGCGTTCCGCGCTGTGGGCGAGGGCAGCGGGCGACGTCGCGATCTCGACAAATACGATGACGATTACTATCACCTGATTCTGTGGGATGACGATGCGCTGGAGATCGTCGGTGCCTATCGCTTTATTCCCGGCGCTGAGCAGCTGGAGCGCCGCGGGCTGGAAGGCATCTACAGCGATAGCCTGTTCCACTACGACGAGCGCATGTTGCCGATCATCAATCAGGGTCTGGAGCTGGGCCGCAGTTTTATTCAGCCCGCCTATTGGGGTAAACGCGGTCTCGATTATTTGTGGATGGGCATTGGTGCCTATATCGCCAGGTATCCCGAAACCCGCTATCTGTTTGGTCCGGTCTCAATCTCGGGTGGCATGCCGCTGGCGGCGCGCGATCTACTGGTGGCGTTCTATCGCCTGTATTTCCCCACCGAACTGCCGCTGGCAACCTCTCGCCGCCCTTATCCGGCCTCGCTGCCGGAAGTGCTGGCGCAGTTCACCGGCGATAACTACAGCGAAGATTTACGCCGATTGAAGCATCTGCTGGCGAACCTCGGGACTGCCATTCCCACGCTTTACAAGCAATATTCCGAGGTGTGCGAGCCGGGCGGCGTGCAGTTTATCGATTTCGGCAGCGATCCAGATTTCAATAATTGTATCGATGGTTTGGTGCTGGTGGATCTGACGCGGGTGAAGCCTGCGCGTTATGAGCGGTATATCGGCATGCACCTGTGAATTGGTCGCCATAAATGGCGACCCTACGACGGCACCCGAGCATTTGTAGGGTCGCCATTTATGGCGACCTGGCCCAATGTCATGGAATCGTCATCACAGTGTCGTAGGGTCTTAGCCGGACTGTTAGCGAAAGGCCAGAAACATGGCATCAATCACACTGCGCGGGCTGCGCAAATCCTTTGCGGCGCAGCCGGTATTGCAAGACATCTCGCTGCAGATTGCGCAGGGAGAATTCATCGCCGTATTGGGTCCGTCGGGCTGCGGCAAAACCACTTTGCTGCGCCTGCTGGCCGGATTTGAAACCGCCGATGGCGGAGAAATTCACGTTGGCGATCGCTGCTTCGCCGCGCCGGGCGTGCATCTGCCGCCGGAAGATCGTCAGCTTGGCGTGGTGTTTCAGAGCTACGCGCTGTGGCCGCATATGACGGTGACGGAGAATGTCTCCTACAGCTTGAAAGTTAACGGCATCGCGCGTGCAGAGCGTGAGCGCCGCACACAGCAGGCACTGGAACTGGTGGGATTAGAGGCGTTCGCCGCACGTCGTCCTGCCGATCTCTCCGGCGGCCAGCGTCAGCGTATGGCACTGGCGCGTTGTTTAGTGGCGCAGCCAACGCTGGTTTTGCTGGATGAACCGCTCGCCAACCTTGATGTCCACCTGCGCGCCACCATGGAAGAGGAGTTCCGCCGCTTCCATCATCACAGCCGCGCCACCTTGCTCTACATCACCCACGATCAGCATGAAGCGATGGCGCTGGCCGATCGCATCGTGGTGATGGATGCTGGCCGCGTGATGCAGTTCGCCACGCCGCAAACGCTGTGGCGCGAACCGGCGAATGCCATGGTCGCGCGCTTTATTGATGACGGCAAAGTACTGCCGATCAGCGATATCGAACCACTCGGCGATGGCCGCGCCTTTGCCACGCTGTGCGGCCTGCGCGTGCCGTTACGCTGCGCGCGGGATCAGCGCCCGCAGCCACAGGCGCAAGCCAGCTTTCATGCCGTCGATTTCCAGTTAGCCGCGCCGGGCGAACCGCAGTTTGCCGCGCGTGTGCAGCGGGTGATTTATCGCGGCGGCCACCATCAACTGAATGTCACGCCGCTGGATGCGCCCGAGTGCAGCATCACGCTGCTGCTGGCCGATCAACCTTTACCCGCTGTCGATGCCACTGTCGGTGTGGCACTGCGCGACGGCTGGATTCTTCCTTCTTAACTTCTTAAACCTTCAGGGAAATGCTATGCGTACGTCGTTCAACGTGTTGATGTTAGCCAGTGGTTTAGTGATGTCTGCCGCCAGCCTTGCCGACGAGGCACCGGCCGGAAAATTGGTGGTTTATACCTCGCAGGCACCGGAAATTGCCCAGCAAACCATGGATGCCTTTAAAGCCGCCTATCCCAATGTGCAGGTCGAATGGACGCGCAACGGCACCACGCAGTTAATGAACGTGCTGCGCACCGAAATGATGAGCGGTGAAGTCAAGCCGGATGTGTTGCTGATTGCCGATGCCATCAACCTTGGCGCGCTGAAAAACGAAAACCGTCTCTACAGTTACAGCGATGCGCCGCTCAGCCACATCAATCCGTCGTTCTACGACAAAGACAAAACCTTCTTCGGTACCAAAATCATCGCCACGGTGATTGCCTACAACACCCAGCACGCGCAGCCGATTGATAGCTGGAACGCGCTGGCGGTCGATGCCAATAAAGGGCAGATTGCGGTGCCAAGCCCGCTTTATTCCGGCGCGGCGCTCTACAAGCTGCACACCGATATCAACACGCCGTCGATTGGCTGGAGCTTCTATAAGAAGCTGGCGGCCATCGGCGTAGCGCCGCAGGGCGGCAACGGCCCGGCGCTAAAAGCGGTCGCCAGCGGGTTGGATAAGTACGGCATCATCACCGACGCTGACGTGATTCTGGCGAAGAAAAAGGGTTCGCCGGTGGATCTGGTCTATCCGAAAGAGGGCGTTTCCTACGTCACCGAGCCGGTTGCCATCATGAAAACCGCGCACAACTTGCCGGCCGCCAAAGCCTTCGTCAACTTTATGCTGTCAGAGCAAGGCCAGAAGCTGGTGGTCGAGCAGGGCAACCGTCCGGTGGACGATCGTGTCTCAGCACCGGAAGGTTTCACGCCGATCAACAAAATCAAGCTGCTGTCGCCGGACGTGGCGAAAGCGATAAAAGAAGATGCGGCAGTGCGCGATCAGTTCACCGCGCTGTTCGGTGGCTAAGCATGAGCGTGTTGAGCAACGAATGGCGCAGTGCGGCGCGCAAAGCGCCGCGCGTTAACAGCGAGCGGTTGATTCTGGCGCTGATGGTGCTGCTGATTGGTTTGCTGTCGGTCGCTCCGCTGATGCGGCTGGTGTGGACCGCCATCGCGCCCAACGGCGTGCCGGATATCGCGCGCTTAACGCGCCTGCTGGCGAGCGATCGCGTGTTGATCGCCAGCGGCAATACCTTGCTCATAGCGCTCAGTTCTACCCTGATTTCCGTGGTGCTCGGCACCGCAGCCGCATGGCTGGTGGCGCTCAGCGATCTGCGTGCTAAAACCGCCTGGGTGTTTGCGTTTATCCTGCCGCTGATGATTCCGCCGCAGGTGACTGCGCTGGCCTGGCTGCAGGCGCTGGCACCAGGCAGTCCGCTGGCGCTGCTGTTCGCCACGCCTGGATTGCCATGGTTTGCCCCCGGCGAGCAGCCGCTTTACTCCTTAACCGGCATTGTGCTGCTGCTCGGCACGCACAATGCGCCTTTAGTGTTTCTCACCGTGCGCGCCGGTTTGCGCCGTTTGCCTGCTGATTTGGTGGAAGCGGCGCAGGCCAGCGGGGCGTCTCGCGCCCGCATCCTGTTCACTATTGTGCTGCCGCTGGCGCGCCCGGCGATCTTTGCCGGCGCCGCGCTGACTTTTGTCGCGGCGGCGGGCAACTTCGGTATTCAGGCGATGCTGGGGATCCCGGCGCGCGTGCCTACGCTGATCACGCTGGTCTATCAGCAGCTGAATGGCATTGGCCCAGGCGCGCTGCCGAACACGGCGGTGTATGCGTTATTGATTGCGGTGATCACGTTAGCGGGCATGGCGGCCAGCGCCTGGCTGGGCGGACGCCATGATGTGCGCGTCAACGGTGCGCCACGTTTATGGCAGCAATCGCTGGGTCGCGGGCGAGTGGCGATTGAAGGCGTTGCCTGGCTGTGGATGGCGCTGACCTTGCTGTTACCGCTCAGTGCGCTGTTGATCACCGCGCTCACCAGCGGTTTTGGTCAGGCGCTCAGCTGGCGAACGCTGACGCTGGAGAACTTCCACGCCGCGTTGTGGGGCTATCCGGCGGTGCGGCACGCGTTTCTCACCAGCCTCGGATTAACCACGCTGACGGCGCTGATTTTGACGGTTTGCGCGCTGTTTCTCGCCTACTTCCTTAGCTGGCGGCGTACCAAACTGGTGCGCGGTTTGTGGCTGGCGAGTGAACTGACCTATGCGCTGCCAGGCATTGTCACCGGCGTGGCGGCGATGTTGTTCTTCCTGCGCCCGCTGCCGATCGTCAATATTTCGCTGTATGGCACGGTGTGGATCATTCTCGCCGCCTATCTGGCGAACTTCCTCGCGCTGGTGTTGCGCCCCACGCTGGCCGGATTTGCCCAGCTGGAACCGGCACTGGATGAAGCCGCACGTTTGTGCGGCGCCGGTTTTCTGCGCCGCATGCGCGACATCTTGCTGCCGCTGGCGGCACCCTCCGCGCTGGCAGGCAGCGTGCTGGTGTTTCTCACCGCACTCAACGAAATCCAGGTCTCGGTATTGCTGGTTACCTCGCAAACGCAAACCATCGGGCCGACCATTGTATTTCTCGATGAAGGCGGTTCCGCTTCGCTGGCGGCGGCGGTCGGTTGCTTGATGATTGTGGTGGTGTGCTTATTAATGGCGTTGGCCACACGTCTGACCCGGCGCCTGCCGCACGGCACTTTGCCGTGGCAAACGTAACGCCAGCCTGCCGTCAACGCATGATGATTTATAAAGTATCCCGCTGAACATTTTCTCGCCACTGCCGATAACTGACCTACCAACATTTGTCTGTAGATGAATAGCGCTTGTCAGCGCTGCGTATTTGCGCTTAAGTCTGCACGATAATTAAGAATTTTCTTAATCATCTCGACGATACCAGGCCAGCAATAGGCGAATAACAATGAATAATAACTCTGACGTCATGTACCGACTTTTGGTACAGAGCGTGGTGGATTACGCCATTTACATGCTCAAACCCGATGGCACCGTGGCGAACTGGAACGCCGGCGCGCAGCGTGCCAAAGGCTATACCCCCGATGAAATCGTGGGGAAGAATTTTGCGCTATTTTACAGCGAAGAGGATCGTAAAAACGGCGCGCCGCAGCGCGGGCTGGCGACAGCGACGGCCACCGGACGCTTCGAAACCGAAGGTTGGCGCTATCGTAAAGATGGCAGCGCGTTTTGGGCGCATGTGGTGATCGACGCTATCCGCGATGAGTTTGGTGAGCTGCTGGGTTTTGCGAAAATCACCCGCGACTGCACCGAGCAGCAGGAGCAGCAGCGTAAACAGCGTGAGCAGGAACAGCGTTTTCGCATGCTGGTGGAAGGCGTCAGCGATTACGCCATCTACATGCTCGATCTTGACGGCAACGTTGAAAATTGGAACGTGGGCGCACAGCGCGCGAAAGGCTACGTGGCCGAAGAGATCGTTGGACAGCACTTTTCACGCTTCTACAGCGCGCAGGATCGACTCAACCATATTCCGGAAAAAAACCTCACCACCGCCTTTAAAACCGGTCGTTTCGAAGACGAAGGCTACCGTTACCGCAAGGATGGCAGCGCGTTTTGGGCGCATGTCATCATTGACGCGATCCGCGATGATGCGGGCAAACTGATCGGTTACGCCAAAATTACCCGCGACTGCACCGAACAGCAGGCGCTGCTGCGTAAACAGCACGAGCAGGAGAAGAATTTCCGCCTGCTGGTGGAAGGGGTGCGCGATTACGCCATCTATATGCTGGATGTGGAGGGCCGCGTAGTGAACTGGAACAACGGGGCGCAGCGCGCCAAAGGTTATCTGGCTGACGAGATTGTCGGCCAGCACTTCTCGGTGTTTTACGGTTCAGCGGAACGTAATGCCAACGCGCCGGAAGCCAACCTTGGCATCGCCTTGAAAACCGGCCGTTATGAAGATGAAGGCTGGCGCTACCGTAAAGATGGATCGGCGTTTTGGGCGCACGTTGTCATTGAGGCAATCCGGGATGAGACCGGCAAACTGATCGGTTTCGCCAAAATTACCCGCGATATCACCGAACGCCGTGAAAACGAGCAGCAGCTGCTGCGCGCGCGGGATCTGGCGCAGTCGCAGAGTGCCAAAATGTCGGAGCTGTCGGGCTTTCTCGACACCATCATCAGCAATATTCCATCGTGCGTGATTGTGGAAGATGCCATCAGCCGTGAAATCCTGATGGTGAACGACAAAGCCGAGCAGCTGTTTGGCGTTAACAAAGCGCTGATCATGCATAAACGCCCGCACGAATGTATGTCGGCGGAACTGGGCGATTATTTTAATAGCCTGGCGGATGTGGCGCTGCGCAGTGAGGGCATTCATTCGCGCGAACAGCTGCTGCTGACGGCGGGCGGCGAGCGTATTCTGCATACGCGTGCCACCACCATCAGCGGCAAAGATATGCGTCAGAACTACGTGATGCTGATTGTCGAAGACGTGACCGACCAGCGCGAAGCCGATGCGCGCATCCGTCATATGGCGCATCACGATAATCTTACCAGCCTGCCGAACCGCGTGCTGTTCCGCCAGAAACTGAGTGAAGCGCTGCGCGTGGATAATCAAAATAATCAGGTTAGCGCCACGCTGTGTCTCGATCTCGATAACTTCAAAAACGTTAACGATGCGCTCGGCCACCAGATTGGTGATGACCTGTTGCGCGTAGTGGCGAAACGCCTGCGCAGCGCGCTGCGCGATCACGATACGCTGGCGCGTATTGGTGGCGACGAGTTTGCCATCGTGTTGCCCAATGTCCGTTCTGCTGATGAAGCGGCGGTGGTGGCGCAGCGGCTGATCGAGGGAATCCGTCCGCCAATAAATGTTGAAGGACATAACCTGTCGGTGGGTTTGAGCGTCGGCATCGCGCTCACCTCGCAAGCCACCAACACGCCGGAACATATGTTGCGCTGCGCCGATATGGCGCTGTACGAAGCAAAACGTAATGGCCGCAATCGCTTCGAACACTTCACCATAGAAATGGACGATCAGGCGCGTAGTCGTCGCGTGATTGAGAACGATCTGCGCGAGGCGATCTCCGGCCGTCAGCTCAAACTCTATTATCAACCGATCACCGACGAGAAGGGCATCATCGGCTATGAAGCGCTGATGCGCTGGCATCACCCGATTAAAGGGCTGATTATGCCGAACGATTTCATCCCGATCGCCGAAGAGACCGGCTTGATTCATATGCTGGGTGCTTACGCGTTGTATGAAGCCTGCCGCGAAGCGCAAAGCTGGAATACCGAACAATCGGTGTCGGTAAACCTGTCGCCACTGCAATTTAAGAACAGCTCGCTGGTGTCCGTGGTGGAGGGCGCGCTGCGTGAATCAGGACTGGCACCGCATCGGCTGGAAGTGGAGATCACCGAATCGGTGCTGCTGGACGATACGCTCGGTAATATCCGTACGCTGCAGAGTTTGAAAACGCTTGGCGTGCAGATTGCGCTGGATGATTTCGGCACCGGCTACTCATCGCTGAGCTATCTGCGATCGTTCCCGTTCGACAAGATCAAAATCGACAAGTCGTTCATCAACGATATGGGCGACAGCCGCGAGGCGCTGGCGATCATCCGCGCCATTACTGGCATGAGCCGCAGCCTCGATATTCAGATCACCGCCGAAGGCGTGGAGAGCGGCGAGCAATACGCCAAACTGCGTGAAGAGGGTTGTACGCTGTTCCAGGGGTATTTCTTTGGCCGTCCGCAGCCATCGGAATTGCGGTTGAAAGAGTTGGAATAGGCATAAAAAAACGCCCGACATGTCGGGCGTTCTCTGTTTTGCTGTGTGTCATCTTTATTATTATGCGCTGTGGCCGTCGACAGACATGTGGCCGAGATCTTTGTCCACTAGGAACAGGCCTTCGCCTTTATTACCCACCATCGCCAGTTTATCCAGCACGGTTTTAAACAGCTTCTCTTCTTCATGCTGCTCGGCAACGTACCACTGCAGGAAGTTGAAGGTCGAGTAGTCCTGCGTGGTTAATGCGGTGTGCACCAGCTCGTTGATTTTTTTGGTGATCAACTGCTCATGCTTCAGCGCTTCTTCCAGCACGTCGTTCAGTGACGTCCAGCTAATGGCCGGAGCCGCAATGCTGCCCAGCACCGGCAGAGCACCGGCATCGCTGACGTAATCAAACAGCTTCTGCATGTGCTGCATCTCTTCGCGAGAGTGCATTTTCAGGAATGAAGAGGCACCTTCATAGCCTTTATCGCTGCACCAGGCGCTCATCTGCAGATAGAGGTTGGCAGAGAAGAATTCGAGATTCAGTTGGTCGTTCAAACGCGAGGTCATTTCAGCAGTTAACATGGCTGAGTCCTTTTTAATTTGTCAGGTGAAGTACGGCGAATTATGCATCAATCTATACTTTTTTGTGAAGGACTTTCCTTAAAAAAGTTGAATTTATCTTATTGATTGTAAATGGAATTATTCCACATGTTGAATGCGAAGAGTTCTCACTTTTGACTAATTTTCATTCACGCTGGATTGATTATAGCTGCGCATCGGGCGATGCTGAGGCTTGCCTTTACTTGTCAGGAGCTTAGCGGTGTCGAACGTCTTAGAGCATTATCATTTTCTGCATGAAATCCCCGAGCTGGGTTTTCAGGAATTCAAAACCTCTGCTTATATTGCCGATCAGCTGGAAAGCGCCGGAATTAAGGTGACGCGCGGCATCAATAATACCACTGGCATGGTGGCGGAAATCGACAGCGGCGTGCCCGGTCCGGTGCTGGCCCTGCGTGCGGATATGGATGCGCTCGGTCATATCATTGACGGCGTGGCGTGTGCGCGTCACACCTGCGGCCACGACGGCCATTCGTCGGTGGTGCTGACGGCGGCGCAAGAGCTGTTGAAAGAGGGCGCGATCAAGAAAGGGCGGCTGAAGCTGCTGTTCCAGCCAGCGGAAGAACTCGGTGCCGGTGCGCTGGCGATGATTGAGGGCGGCGCGCTGGAGGATGTGGAGATGATTCTCGGCTTCCATGTGCGTCCGCTGGAAGAGTGCCATGTGGGGCAGGCGACGCCAGCGGTGATTTACTCCGCCTGCAGCACGCTGGAAGCCACCATCAAAGGCGCACCGGCGCATGCAGCGCGTCCGCATTTGGGCGTTAACGCGCTGGATGCGGCGGTGCAAGCGGTGCAGGCCGTCAACGCCATCCATCTGCCGCCGGGTTTGACCTGGAGCGTGAAAGCCACGCGTTTTCTGTGCGATGCGGGCGTGACCAACTCGGTGCCGGATGAGGCGCGCGTGGTGTGGGATTTGCGTTCGCAGGAAAACGCGCCAATGGAGGTGCTGAAAGAGAAAGTCACGCTGGCGATTCAGCACAGCGTGGCGGCGTTGGGTGCCACGGCGGACGTGGCGGTGCTGAAGGAGATGCCGGCAGCAGAAATTCATGAAGAAGCCACGGCGGTGATTCGTGCGGCGATTGTCGATGTGCTGGGTGAAGACGGTTTGCTGGATACCAAAACCACGCCGGGCAGCGAAGATTTCTTCTATTACCCGGTGAAAAATCCGCAGGTGAAAGCCGGTTTCTGGGGACTGGGAACCAATCTGGTGCCGGGCCTGCATCATCCCGAGATGCGCTTTGAGCTCAGCTCGCTGGAGATTGGCGTGAAGATCTTTAAGGCGGCGGTGGTGCGGGTGTTGGGGTGATTAGAGGGTTTCCCTCACCCTAGCCCTCACCCAGAGGGAGAGGGAACTGTCCATGCGGGTTTGCCTATTTATTCCCTCTCCCTCTGGGTGAGGGCCATGAAGGGCACCGATTCCCCCTTTCTGCGAAATATTGTATGCTATGCCGCCTCAATGCTGCCGGGATAATCGGAACTGCCGCCAATGTAGATCGCACACCTCTTGCTGTGAACTGACGCCACTGCGTCGCCATTGGCCGCGTTATCCTGCGCAATGACCCCGAAACGATTTATTCGCAGCGCGCCGCCCGCGTGTTGCCCTTGAAGAAGAATTCACTCAATGTCTAATGCTCCCTTTTTAGAAGAAGTGGCGCGCCGCCGTACTTTTGCGATCATCTCGCATCCGGATGCCGGTAAAACCACAATTACCGAAAAAGTGCTGCTGTTCGGACAGGCGATTCAAACCGCCGGTACCGTCAAAGGCCGCGGCTCCAACCAGCACGCGAAATCGGACTGGATGGAGATGGAGAAACAACGTGGTATCTCCATCACCACCTCGGTGATGCAGTTCCCGTATCGCGACAGCCTCGTGAACCTGCTGGATACCCCAGGACACGAAGACTTCTCCGAAGATACTTACCGTACGCTGACGGCGGTGGACTGCTGTTTGATGGTGATCGACGCCGCGAAAGGGGTTGAAGATCGTACCCGTAAGCTGATGGAAGTGACGCGCCTGCGTGACACGCCAATCATCACCTTTATGAACAAACTTGACCGTGACATCCGCGATCCAATGGAGCTGCTGGATGAAGTGGAGAGCGAGCTGAAGATCGCCTGCGCGCCCATTACCTGGCCAATTGGCTGTGGCAAGTTGTTCAAAGGGGTTTATCACCTCTACAACGACGAAACCTACCTGTATCAAACCGGTAAAGGCCACACCATTCAGGAAGTGCGCATTGTTAAAGGTCTGGCAAATCCAGAACTGGATGCGGCGGTAGGCGAAGATCTGGCACAGCAGCTGCGCGATGAGCTGGAGCTGGTGCAGGGCGCGTCGCACGAGTTCGATCAGGAATTGTTCCTGAGCGGCGAAATCACGCCGGTATTCTTCGGCACCGCGCTGGGTAACTTCGGCGTTGATCATATGCTGGATGGCCTGGTTTCATGGGCGCCGCGCCCAATGCCACGCAACACCGACACGCGTCTTGTGGAAGCGAAAGAAGAGAAATTCAGCGGCTTCGTGTTTAAGATCCAGGCAAACATGGACCCGAAACACCGCGACCGCGTCGCCTTTATGCGTGTGGTATCCGGCAAGTACGAAAAAGGCATGAAGCTGCGTCAGGTGCGCACCGGTAAAGACGTGGTGATCTCCGATGCGCTGACCTTTATGGCCGGTGACCGTTCGCACGTCGAAGAAGCCTATCCGGGCGACATTATTGGTCTGCACAACCACGGCACCATTCAGATCGGCGACACCTTTACCCAGGGTGAAAACATGAAGTTCACCGGCATTCCGAACTTCGCGCCAGAGCTGTTCCGTCGTATTCGTCTGCGCGATCCGCTGAAGCAGAAACAGCTGCTGAAAGGGCTGGTTCAGCTGTCGGAAGAGGGCGCGGTGCAGGTGTTCCGTCCGGTGCATAACAACGATCTGATCGTTGGCGCGGTCGGTGTGCTGCAGTTCGAAGTGGTGGTGGCTCGCCTGAAAAGCGAATACAACGTTGAGGCGATTTACGAAGCCATCAACGTCTCAACCGCTCGCTGGGTTGAGTGTAATGACGCGAAGAAATTCGATGATTTCCAGCGTAAAAACGAAGTGAACCTGGCGCTCGATGGCGGTGATAACCTCACGTACATCGCGCCGACCATGGTGAACCTCAACATCACTCAGGAACGCTATCCTGACGTGCGATTCCGCAAAACGCGCGAGCACTAATCGGCGTTGGAAGCAGGGCCTGTGATTTTCACTGGCCCTGTTTTATTGGTTACAGACTCCTCCTAATTCCGCTGCTTTTTTCCCTTTTTGGCGATATATCAACCACAAGAGCCAGCAAAAGCTGTAATCCCTACTACTATTATTCTGTCGGACGAGAAAAGAGACCTTTCGGGTTTCATTACGTCCAGTAACTCAGCAACGCCGTTCGTTGCTGGCGCATCCGCGATAACGGATGAGTTAACTGATAGAAGGATGATATCGATGAATAAGACTAAGATTGCCAAAACCCTGATTGCTGCCCTGGCCGGTTCTGCTCTGCTGAGCGGCGCGGCGTTCGCAGATGAATCACTGTCGCAGAAAGCACAGCAAACCTCCGACAGCGCGGGTGCGAAGATCGATAGCTCTATGAAAAAAGTCGATGGTTATATGGATGACAGCGGCATCACTGCGAAAGCCAAAGCGGCGCTGGTGGATGATGACGCGATCAAAAGTACGGATATCTCCGTCAAGACGCATGATGGCGTGGTGACACTGAGCGGCTTTGTGGCTTCTCAGGATCAGGCTGAAAAAGCCGTCGCGCTGGTGCAGAAAGTCGAAGGTGTGAAATCCGTCAGCGACAAACTACACGTTAAAGACAGCAAAAATGCTTCTCTCAAAGGTTATGCGGGCGATACCGCAACCACCAGCGAAATTAAAGCTAAGCTGTTAGCAGATGACATCGTGCCATCACGCAACGTTAAGGTGGAAACCACCGACGGCGTGGTGCAGTTATCAGGGGAAGTGGCGAACCAGGCACAGTCCGATCGTGCTGAGAAAATCGCCAAAGCCATTGAAGGCGTGAAAAGCGTGAAGAATGACCTGAAGGTGAAATCTTAACGCGAGCGACTCGGCACCCGCTGGTGCCGTTTCGTAATAAAAACAAAGGTGTAAATAAGCAGTTCGATTTTCACAATGGTAAAGGAGAGGCTTATGTTTCGTTGGGGTATTATCTTTCTGGTCATCGCTCTGATCGCTGCAGCATTAGGTTTCGGCGGTCTGGCGGGTACGGCAGCATGGGCAGCTAAAATTGTCTTTATTGTCGGTATTATTCTGTTCCTCGTGAGCCTGTTTACCGGGCGCAAACGACCCTGACTACTTGCGTCTCAATAGACGCTAACCCGCGAGTCACCTAAAGCGGAGACCGGTCTTTTGCGGCATACTATGAAGCCGCAACGATTGCAGAAGCAATTGGTCAGGGAACGACAATGACTGGTTCTCCGGGATGCTGCTTCGGCGACTCCCTCAGAGCAAGCAACACTGAGGGACATCCATTGGGAACACGTATTCCGTTGACGTTAGGTTCACTTGAACCGCTGGCTTTAACCCCTTTCAAATCCAGTAAAATCGCCTTGGTGTGCGAAGGCGGCGGCCAGCGCGGCATCTTTACCGCAGGCGTGCTGGATGAGTTTCAACGCGCAGGCTTCAACCCCTTTCAACTGTTACTCGGCACCTCGGCCGGGGCACAAAATCTGTCGGCGTTTGTCTGTGGCCAGCCTGGCTACGCGCGACGCGTCATCTCCCGTTACACCACCAGTAAACTGTTTTTTGATCCGCTTCGATTCGTGCGCGGCGGGCATCTTATCGATCTCGACTGGCTGATCGACATCACCAAACAGGAATTTCCGCTGGCGCTCAATACCGCTGAAGGGCTGTTTGCCAAAGGCAGCGAGTTTTATATGTGCGCCTGCCGCAGCGACGATTACCGCGCCGAGTACTTCAATCCGATTAGCTCCAACTGGCATGACATCCTGAAAGCGTCCAGCGCAATTCCCGGCTTTTACCGCAGCGGCGTGCAAATGGATGGCGTAAGTTATCTGGATGGCGGCATCAGCGATGCAATTCCGGTGCGCGAAGCCGCACGCCGTGGCGCGGATACCATTGTCGTGATCCGCACCGTGCCGTCGCAGGTATCCTATACGCCGAAGTGGTTCAAACGCATGGAGCGCTTTTTGTCTGACAGCGCCTTGCAGCCGATGATCAACATCCTGCATCAGCATGAAGAGAGCTATCGCGAGATTCAGCAGTTCATCGAGCAGCCGCCGGATAACCTGCGCATCATCGAAATCTGTCCGCCGAAACCGCTGGCGAGCATGGCGCTCGGCAGCCGCTTGTCATCGCTGAATCAGGATTACCATGTAGGCCGCCGCAGTGGGCGCTATTTCCTCGCCACGCTCGGTCAATGGCTGAGTGATGCCGAGCCGCTGATACGGCAAACCACGATTATGCCGCCCGCCGCTGTGGCGAATTCGCCCGACAACCGTCCACTGATTACGCCCGCGCTGGCGGAAAACGATGCGGATTATGATAAAGGCTCGCTGGCATGAAGTTTATCGATACGCATTGCCACTTCGATTTCCCGCCGTTCATTGATGATGCAGACGCCAGCATTGCGCGCGCTGCGCAGGCGGGCGTGGAACGCATCATTGTACCGAGCGTGGATGCCAGCCGTTTCGCGCGGGTGACGCAACTGGCGCAGCAGCATCCGGCGCTGTATGCCGCGCTGGGCCTGCATCCAATCAACATTGCTGAGCATCAGGAAGATGCGCATCTTGATGAGTTAGCGCACTGGTTGAAAAAGCCAGATAGCAAGCGGGTGGCGATCGGCGAGATCGGTCTCGATCTCTATATGGACGATGCGCAATTCGCCAAACAGACGCGGCTGCTCGATAAGCAGCTCAGGCTGGCGAAGCAGTACGATCTGCCGGTGATCCTGCACTCGCGCCGCACCCACGATCAGCTGGCGCTGCATTTGCGTCGTCACGATCTGCCGCGACGTGGCGTGGTACACGGCTTTGCTGGCAGCCAGCAGCAGGCGGAGCGCTTTATTCAGCTCGGCTACGCGATTGGCGTGGGCGGCACCATCACTTATGAACGCGCCAGTAAAACCCGCAACACCATCGCCAGCCTGCCGCTCAGTGCGTTATTACTGGAAACCGACGCGCCCGATATGCCGTTGCACGGTTTTCAGGGCCAGCCCAATCGTCCGGAGCGGGCGCGCAATGTGTTTGACGTGTTGTGCCAGTTACGCAGTGAATCCCCCGAAGTGATTGCCGACGCGCTGTGGCATAACAGCCAGCAACTGTTCGCCTTGCCTGCCTGATTCTCCCCCCGACAGATTCTGCATTTACGCTGCCTTACGCCTGATTAGCTACATTGATAAAGCTGAGAGTACACTTTCGCGCCCATTTTTGTGATAATAATAACAATGGTCATCACGGCGCATTTCGGCCTGACTGGCGGTTATTTGTGATTTATATCACTAAATAACTGTATTTAAATGACAGGTTTTCTTTTTCGTGTGACATGAAGCGCAATTCGTTGTCACGGTAGTTGTTAGAATTATCACATTCCCCGGTGGGTTGTGCCCGCCGATCTGAATTTTGGAGAGCATCATGACCGACCTGAAAGCAGCAGCACAGCGCGCATTGCAACTGATGGATTTAACCACCCTGAACGAAGACGACACCGACGAGAAAGTGATCGCGCTGTGCCGTCAGGCGAAATCGCCAGCCGGTAACACCGCTGCCATCTGCATCTATCCGCGTTTCATCCCAGCGGCACGTAAAGCGCTGCGCGAGCAGGGTACGCCGGAAATCCGCATCGCCACCGTCACCAACTTCCCGCACGGCAACGATGATGTTGAGATCGCGCTGGCTGAAACCCGCGCGGCCATCGCCTACGGCGCTGACGAAGTGGACGTGGTGTTCCCGTATCGTGCGCTGATTGCGGGCAACCGTGACATCGGTTTCGAGCTGGTGAAAGCCTGTAAAGAAGCCTGCGCAGAGGCAAACGTGCTGCTGAAAGTGATCATCGAAAGCGGCGAGCTGAAAGACGAAGCGCTGATTCGTGCTGCGTCGGAAATCGCTATCGATGCGGGCGCGGACTTCATTAAAACCTCCACCGGTAAAGTGCCGGTCAACGCGACGCCAGAAGTGGCGGCGATCATGATGCAAGTGATCCGCGATAAAGGCGTGAAGCAGCAGGTGGGTTTCAAACCGGCCGGCGGCGTGCGCACTGCGGAAGACGCGGCGCTGTATCTGAAGCTGGCGGACGACCTGCTGGGTGAAGGCTGGGCGGATGCGCGTCATTTCCGCTTTGGCGCTTCCAGCCTGCTGGCAAGCCTGCTGAATACGCTGGGCCACGAAACCGCGACCAGCAAAGCGGGTTATTAAGTTCACGTAGGGTCGCCATTTATGGTGACCTCTTTTTATTTCGGGAGGCCATTGTGTTCCTGCCACAAGAAATTATTCGTAAAAAACGCGACGGTCAGGCGCTGAGTGAAGCGGAGATCCGCTTCTTTATCAACGGCGTGCGCGACAACAGCGTTTCGGAAGGTCAAATTGCCGCGCTGGCGATGACCATCTATTTCCATGATATGACGCTCGACGAGCGCGTGGCGTTGACCATGGCGATGCGTGACTCCGGCACGGTGCTGAACTGGAAATCGCTGAATCTTAACGGTCCGATTGTTGATAAGCACTCCACCGGTGGGGTCGGTGATGTCACGTCGCTAATGCTCGGCCCGATGGTGGCGGCGTGCGGCGGTTATGTGCCGATGATCTCCGGGCGCGGCCTCGGCCACACCGGCGGCACGCTGGATAAACTGGAAGCGATTCCGGGCTTCGATATCTTCCCGAGCGACGATCGTTTCCGCCAGATTATTAAAGACGTCGGCATCGCGATTATTGGCCAGACCAACTCACTGGCACCGGCCGACAAACGTTTCTACGCCACGCGCGATATCACCGCCACCGTGGATTCCATTCCGCTGATCACCGCGTCGATCCTCGCCAAAAAGCTGGCGGAAGGATTGGATGCGCTGGTGATGGACGTCAAAGTGGGCTCCGGCGCCTTTATGCCGACCTTTGAAGCCTCAGAAAATCTGGCGCAGGCGATTGTGGGCGTGGCGAACGGCGCAGGTTGCAAAACCACTGCGCTGCTCACCGACATGAATCAGGTGCTGGCTTCAACTGCGGGTAATGCGCTGGAAGTGCGTGAAGCGGTGCAGTTCCTGACCGGCGAAGCGCGCAATCCGCGTCTGTTGGAAGTGACGATGGCGCTGTGCTCGGAAATGCTGATCTCCGGCAAACTGGCTGAGAACGACGCCGATGCGCGTAAAAAGCTGCAGCAGGTGCTGGATAACGGCAAAGCCGCTGACGTGTTTGCCCGCATGGTGGCGGCGCAAAATGGTCCGGTCGATTTCATCGAGCGCATGGACAGCTATCTGCCAGCGCCAACGCTGAGCAAAGCGGTGTACGCCGATGGCGCGGGTATTGTCAGCGCGATGGATACGCGTGCGCTTGGCATGGCGGTGGTTGCGCTCGGCGGTGGACGTCAGCGCGCCAGCGACAGCATTGATTACAGCGTGGGTCTGAGCGACATGATCACGCTCGGCACGGAAGTAGACGCGCAGCGTCCGCTGGCGATTATCCACGCCGCGTCGGAAGCGCAGTGGCAACAGGCCGCCGCCGCCGTTAAAGCGGCCATTACGCTGAGCGATACTGCGCCAGCGATCACGCCGGTGGTTTATCGCCGCGTCAGCGAATAACTGGCGCTTCTTCGTGCCAGGCAGCGGCCGTTCGGGTATACTGATCTGATCGCTTTTTTTTGACTTGTCATCGCGCATTGCGCAGGAGACTTGCATGAAACGTGCTTTTATTATGGTTCTCGACTCCTTCGGGATCGGCTCCAGTAAAGACGCCGATAAATTCGGTGATGAAGGATCGGACACGCTCGGCCATATCGCCGAAGCCTGTTTCGAAGGCCGCGCCAATGAAGGCCGCGAAGGCCCGCTGCACTTACCTAACCTGACTAAACTGGGCCTCGGCAAAGCGGCTGAGCTCTCCACCGGTCGTTTCCCGCCAGGCCTCGATCCCAACGCGGAAATCATCGGTGCGTACGCTTACGCCAGCGAATTGTCGTCCGGTAAAGATACGCCGTCGGGCCACTGGGAAATCGCCGGCGTGCCGGTGCTGTTTGATTGGGGCTACTTCAGCGACAAAGAGAACAGCTTCCCGCAGGAGTTGCTGGATATTCTGGTGAAACGTGCCGATCTGCCGGGATATCTCGGTAATTGCCACTCATCGGGCACGGTGATTCTCGACCAGCTCGGCGAAGAGCACATGAAATCCGGCAAGCCGATTTTCTATACTTCGGCGGATTCGGTGTTCCAGATTGCCTGCCACGAAGAGACGTTTGGCCTCGATCGCCTGTACGAACTGTGCGAAATCGCCCGTGAAGAGCTGACCAATGGCGGCTATAACATCGGTCGCGTGATTGCGCGTCCGTTCGTCGGCGACAAAGCGGGCAACTTCGAGCGTACCGGCAACCGTCATGATCTGGCAGTGGAACCGCCAGCGCCGACCATGCTGAAAAAGCTGGTCGATGAGAAGGGCGGTGAAGTGATTTCGGTGGGTAAAATCGCCGACATTTACGCCGAGCAGGGCATCACGCAGAAAGTCAAAGCCACCGGCTTAGACGCGCTGTTCAACGCCACCATCGAGCAGATGAAGAAAGCGCCAGATACCTCGATTGTGTTCACTAACTTCGTTGATTTTGACTCAACGTGGGGACATCGTCGCGATATCGCCGGTTATGCGGGCGGGCTGGAGCTCTTCGATCGTCGCTTGCCAGAGCTGATGGAGTTGGTGAAAGAGGGTGACATTCTGATCCTCACCGCCGATCACGGCTGCGATCCCAGCTGGAAAGGCACCGAGCACACGCGTGAGCACATCCCAATTCTGATCTACGGCCCGAATGTGAAGCCAGGTTCGTTGGGATACCGCGATACCTTCGCTGATATCGGCCAGACCATCGCAAAATATTTCGGCCTGTCCAGCATGGACTACGGCAAGAGCATGCTGTAAAACAGCGCCCCAAATTTAATAAGGAAAATAACCATGGCAACGCCTCATATTAATGCAGAAATGGGTGATTTCGCGGACGTCGTACTGATGCCGGGTGATCCGCTGCGCGCTAAGCACATCGCTGAAACCTTCCTTGATGATGTGGTGGAAGTGAACAACGTGCGCGGCATGCTGGGTTACACCGGGACTTATAAAGGCCGCAAAATTTCGGTGATGGGTCACGGCATGGGCATTCCATCCTGCTCGATCTATACCAAAGAGCTGATCACCGATTTCGGCGTGAAGAAGATCATCCGTGTGGGTTCTTGCGGCGCAGTGCGTGCAGACGTGAAACTGCGCGACGTGGTGATTGGTATGGGTGCCTGCACCGATTCCAAAGTGAACCGCATGCGCTTCAAGGATCACGACTTCGCCGCGATTGCGGACTTCGACATGGTGCGTAATGCGGTTGATGCCGCCAAAGCGCTGGGCGTTGATGCGCGCGTGGGTAACATCTTCTCCGCCGATCTGTTCTATACGCCAGATCCGCAGATGTTCGACGTGATGGAGAAGTACGGCATTTTGGGCGTGGAGATGGAAGCGGCGGGTATTTACGGCGTGGCAGCAGAGTTTGGTGCCAAAGCGCTGACCATCTGTACCGTGTCGGATCACATCCGCACCCACGAGCAGACCACCGCGGCTGAGCGTCAGACCACCTTCAACGATATGATTAAGATCGCGCTGGAGTCCGTGCTGCTGGGCGATTGATTCCTTTTTCCCTCACCCTAACCCTCTCCCGCAAGCGGGAGAGGGGACAGATCGGATCGTTTTTCTCCCTCTCCCCGTGGGAGAGGGCCGGGGTGAGGGCACCAGACCGCACCATCCCGTAAACATCTGACACACTTTTACCCAGGCTTGTGCATCTTCGTGCTGGCTCTAAAGCAATCTCTGCTTATCATTAGCGTGATAACAAAGAGACTAAGCCCACCTGATGAATTTCCGTAATTTCGAAGCAGAAGAAAAGCTGTTTGCCCGCCGTGCGATTGTCGCTTTTGCCCTGGTTGTCATCTGCTTTACCATTTTAGGCATCAACCTGTATCGCCTGCAGGTCGATCAGCACAGCTATTACCAGACGCGTTCCAACGAGAACGACATCAAAATGATCCCATTCGCGCCCACGCGCGGGCTGATCTTTGATCGCAACGGCATTCCGCTGGTGCGCAACGTCAGCTGGTATGACATTCACATCACGCCGTACAAAATTGACAACATGCAGGAAACGCTGAAGGAGCTGACGCCGATTGTCGATCTCACGCCGGAAGAGATTGAAACCTTCGAGCACGAGCTCAAACAGAACAGCCGCTACAAGCCGGTTGAACTGAAAGCGGAACTGACTGACGAAGAAGTGGCGCGCTTCGCCGTCAATCAATTCCGTTTTACCGGCGTTACCGTCGATACCTATCAGGACCGCGAATATCCTTACGGCGCCGACCTGGCGCACGTACTCGGCTACGTTTCGAAAATCAACGATAACGACTACAAACGTCTGAATGCAGAAGGCGTTGGCGAGAACTACGCGGCGGACCACAACATCGGTAAGCAGGGCATTGAAGGCTATTACGAATCGCTGCTGCACGGCAAAACCGGCTATCAGGAAGTGGAAGTGGATAACCACGGCCGCATCGTGCGCGTGCTGAAAGAGGTGCCGCCGGTGGCCGGTCAGAACATCACGCTGACGCTCGATTTGCATTTGCAACAATACGTCGAGAGCCAACTGGCCGGGCAACGTGCGGCGGCGCTGATTGAAGATCCGCACGACGGCAGCGTGCTGGCGATGGTGTCCGCGCCGAGCTACGATCCCAACCCGTTCGTCAAAGGCATCAGCTACAAAGCCTATAAAACCCTGCTGCAGAATAAAGACCTGCCGCTGATCAACCGCGTCACTCAAGGCTTGTATCCGCCGGCGTCCACGGTAAAACCTTATATGGCGATGTCGGCGCTACTGACCAAAGTCATCACGCCGAGCTTTACGATATTTGGCGCGCCCACCTGGACGCTGCCGGGCACCGATCGTAAATATCGCGACTGGAAAAAAACCGGTCACGGCATGCTGGACGTGACGAAAGCCATCGAAGAGTCGGCGGATAGCTTCTTCTATCAGGTGGCGTTCATGATGGGCATCGATCGCATCCACACCATGTTGAGCCAGTTTGGTTACGGCAAATCCACCGGCATCGATCTCAACGAAGAGTACGCCGGATTATTGCCAAGCCGTGAATGGAAGCAAAAAGTGCACAAAAAGATGTGGTATCAGGGCGATACCGTGTCGGTTGGGATTGGGCAAGGTTATTGGGTGGCGACGCCGATTCAGATGGTGAAAGCGCTGGTGGCGCTGTTGAATAATGGCCGCGTCATCAATCCGCATCTGCTGGAGAAATCGCAGCGCGGCACGGTGGTGCAGCCGTATCAGGCAAAATTGCCGCAGCCGCAGATTGGCGATGCCAAATCGCCGTACTGGTCGCTGGTGCGCCATGCCATGTTCGGCATGGCGAATGCGCCAAACGGCACCGGCTACAAATACTTCCACACCGCGCCGTACGGCATAGCGGCGAAATCAGGTACGTCACAGGTATTCAGCCTGAAAAAGAACCAGATCTATAACGCCAAAATGACGCCAATGCGCCTGCGTGACCATATCTTCTACACCGCGTTTGCGCCGTTTAACGATCCCAAAGTGGCGGTGGCGTTGATTCTGGAAAACGGTGGCAACGAAGGCGTCACGGCGGCGCCGCTGATGCGCAATATTCTCGACCACATCTTTGTGCCGGAAGCCACGCCGCCGCCGGTGGCGACAGTGGCAAAATAATCAGCGGAAGAACACCCGATTGCGGCCGTGATTTTTCGCATCGTACAGCGCCACGTCGGCGTTGTTATACAACGTCTCGAAATCGGAACCCGGCTTGCCGTAGCTGACGCCAAGGCTGGCGGTCACTAGCTGGCCGGGCAACACTGCCAGCGGTGAAGCATTCAGCGAGGCGTGAATCGCGCCCGCCACAATTACCGCATCGGATAGGCGATAGTGCGGCAGCAGCACGGTAAACTCTTCGCCACCAATGCGCCCAATGCTGGCTTCTGCCGGGCAGTGCGCCTGAATGCGCGACACCAGCGCGCAAATCACCTTATCGCCCATTGGATGACCGAATTCGTCGTTAATGCGTTTGAAGTGGTCGATATCCAGAATGATCAGCGCCGCCGCGCCGTTACTCAGCGTCTGGCTGATGCGCTGAATAATCGCCCCACGATTCCACACCGCCGTCAGCGGATCGTGGCTGGCTTTGTACTCCAGCTCCTGCGCCAGCTGATGCAGCTGTTCGTTGACGCGATTAAGCTCACGCTCGGCGCGGTCGCTGCGCGAGATCATGCGATAGGTTTCACGCATCAGGCGCTGATAATGACGATTCACCATCAGCAGCGCATCGCGATAATCCTCAGCGCTGAGCGTGGTTTGAGCCGCCACATCCTGCGAGCGATTAAGCACATCGCTCTCTTCGCGGAACAGCTCGTTGAGGTCCATCACGATGCCATTTCCGCCTGTAGATTCACCTGCAGATCGGTGAAGTCCAGCGCCAGCTCCTGACCAAACTCTTCTGAGACATCATCTTCGGCGTCGAAGAACCAGTTGAGCGCCACGGTTTGCCCGCTCTGTGCACGCTGGTTGAACAGGTCAAATAGGCTGAACAGCATTTTGGTGCTCGAGCTATTGAAGTAGCGCAGCGCGATATTCACTTCAACGTCGCCGCCCGGCTGTGGTTGCCAGTTCTCTAAGGCGTCCAGCAGCGGACGGTAAAACGCCGCCGCGTTCTCCGGCCAGGATTCACCGCGCAAGGCAAACTGGCCGGCGGCAAAATCAAAACTCACTTCGGGCGTGCTCTCTGTGGCAGCAATAACAAGGTTTTGCATCAATCGATCAATCCTGGTGAATGGTGGCTTTCAGCCAAAACGTGGCGTAACCGTTGGCGGCCAACGGACGCAGTTCATACTCCAGCGGTTCGCTGACGTCGCGCGCCAGCGTTAATAATCCAATGTTGGCCCCTTTGCTGGTGGCGGGGCTCTCGGCACGCAATCCCACGCGATACGCCTGTTTGATCTCTTCGTTGCTCATGGTGCGCAGCAAATCAAGCCAGTAGCGCAGCTGCTGGCAGGCGATTTCATCCACCTGATTGCTGCTCTCCAGCACGTATTTGTCGCCTTCAACGTGCAGCGTCACCGTGCCGAAGCGGAAATCCTGCTCGGCGTGGCTGGTGCTGCGGCTGTCTTGTGAATAGCGCAGGATGTTTTGCACGATCTCGACAAAGCTGGAGAACAAGCGACGCCGAACTTTGACCGGCGCCTGCTGATTCTCAAGAAACACTTTGATCACTTCGCCCATCGCGGTGATGTTCTGCGGTGAAAAGAGGCCGGTGTAGTGCAGCGCCACGCTGTCGGGCGGGAGGCGGCTGAGATTCGAAGCTGGTGTCATAACGTGACTCTAATAGCGGAAGCCAAACCAGGTGACGTCATCGCGTCGCGGCTGGTTGCCTTGCCAACGAAGAAATTCCTGCTCGAATGCCGTGGAAAGCGCCGGCATCGGCAGCGTTTGATAGTGATTCAGCAGCGTCTGAATGCGCTTTTTGCCAAACATAATGTGACGTTCACCGCCGGGCTGATCGGTGACGCCATCGGTCATCACCAGCAGCATGTCGCCGGGATTGAGCGTGCGTTGCTGCTGCGGCCAGACGTAATCCTGCGGCGTATCGGTATAGCCAACGCCAACGCGGTCGGCCTTCAGCGATTCCGCCTCGCCGCCAGCGCTATGCAGCAGCGCGTGCATGCGCGCGCTCGACCATGAAAGCTGATGATTTTCGCTATCCAGACGCAGCGCGATGGCATCGCAACCGTCGTTCGACAGCGAGGTTTGCTGTGAAGCGTTGAGCTGGCCAAGGGTTTGCTTGATATGGCGATTGAGCGATTGCAGCACGTCGGACGGCGCGCGTCGATTCTGCTGCAGCGCATTTTCCAGCGCCGATTGCAGGATCACCGTCATAAACGCGCCGGGAATGCCGTGGCCGGTGCAGTCGGCAATCAGCGCCAGCCAACCGTGTTGATCCTGATGAAAAGCGTAATAGTCGCCGCCGACGCCATCGCGCGGCTGCCAGTGCAGGCACCAATCGCTGAGCTGCTGCGCCATCTGCTGCCTGGACCGATCGAGCATCGCGTCCTGAATCACGCGCGCGTAATCGATGCTCTGCAAAATTTGCTGATGCTGTTGATGCTGCAAATCCGACACAGTGCGAATCAGATCGATACCCAGCCCGATGCCGATGTAGCGGCCTTGCTCGGTGAGGATAAAGCCATCGGTCACCGACTTATCGCCGGTCGCCACCACTTGCTGCGCCACCTGATCGAGCTCGGTGTCGGCATCGATCACCAGCGGCTCTTTATCCATAAAGGCGATGCAGCTTTTGCGATCGTAGAGTTCACGGAAAAACGGGCGCGACATTTGCGACAGGAAGATATGGCGGTTGATCATGCCAAACGGCGTACCGTTTTCGATCACCGGCAAACCAATCAAATCTTTGTGCTCGGTAAACAACGCCATCACCGCCGTGTTATCCATCGCGGGACTGACAAACGGCACGGCAATGCGCAGCGAACGCGCACGAGAACGACTCGACAGGGAGGCAAGGCCTGCGCGTAAATCAGGCAGCTGCATAGAGGAATCTGGCGTTGATTAGGAATTATCTTAGATTACTGCGCCCCTGTGACACTTTTATGATCTGTAGGGTCGCCATTCATGGCGACCTGGCTACAAATCACTCTTCCTTCAAAGCCGCCGTAACGTGCCCAATCGCGCGCACCACTTCGCTGGAGCTGCCGCGAATATCCGCCATCATGCCGCCAGCCTCTTTCGCCAGCACCACGCCTTGATCGGCACGTTTCAGGTTCGATGCAATACCTTTCAGCGCTTTCTCCGCCAGCGTATGGTTCTGCTGCACCCTGTTCTCAATTTCCGTGGTGGCACGGTTAATATTGGCAGCCAGAGTGCGTACTTCATTAGCGACAACGGCAAAGCTGCGACCATGTTGACCGGCGCGCGCCGCTTCCACCGCCGCGTTCAGCGCCAGCAGGTTGGTTTGATCGGCAATACGACGGATGCTCTCGACAATCGCGCCGATGCGGTCTGAAGACTCGCTCAGGTCGTTGATGTCGCCGGAAATACCGTGCAGCTCGCCCGCCAAATCATTCATGGTCTGCACGCTGTTCTCAATCACCGTGGCACCGATGCGCGTACTTTCGCTGGTTTGCAGCGCAGTTTTATACGCCTGCTGCGCGGCTTCGCGCTCTTGCTGATTCTTCTCCACCTGCGCGGTGACATCGGTGGCGAACTTCACCACTTTGTACAGCTCGCCGGTTTCGTTAAACACCGGGTTGTATGTGGCGCGCAGCCACACCGTTTGGCCGCGTTTATTCACGCGCTGGAACTGGCCGGAGATAAATTCGCCCTGATTCAGCTTGTGCCAGAAACGGCGGTACTCGTCGCTGTTGCGCATTTCTGGCGGACAGAATTGGCTGTGATGTACGCCGATCACTTCTGACGCGCTGTATCCCATGGTTTTCAGGAAGTTGTCGTTAGTCATCAACACTTCGCCCTTGAGATTGAAGGCAATCACCGCCATCGAACGCTCAATCGCGGTGGTCATGGCGCGCTGCTCTTGGGCGTCCATGATGCGCGCGGTGATATCGCTCGCCAGCTTGATGATTTTAATCACCCGACCGCTGCGATCCTGCACCGGCACGTAATTGGCTTCCAGCCAAATAGGGCGGCTGTGTTTTGCCACGCGCAGGAACTTATCGCTGAAGCCTTCACCGCGATTCAGGCGTCGCCAGAAGTCGCGGTATTGCGGCGAGTTGAGCAAATCTGCGGTACAGAACATGCTGTGATGCTGGCCGACGATCTCTTTGAGCGAATAACCCATACGCTCGAGAAACAGCTCATTAGCGGTGAGGATTTTTCCTTCTGGAGTGAATTCAATCATAGCGATAGCGTCTTGCAGCGAACTGAGCGTTGCCATGCTATTACTGCGCTTTTGCCACGCAAGACGTGACAAGATTCCTGATGCAATTGTGCTGAACATGGGGCGAACCTTATTATTGGTATAGGATGTCAGCACGGTTATCGGCACAAGAGATTAAAAATTCACCTATAGCAGCGATAGATGAATAAATTTTTACCTGTTGGTCTGGAGGTTGCTTTAAAAGGCATCAATCAGCTGATTTTTGCCGAAAAGCGTTTGACGGTGCCGCGCGAGTAGGGTTTAATGCGCCCCGTTGCCCGGATAGCTCAGTCGGTAGAGCAGGGGATTGAAAATCCCCGTGTCCGTGGTTCGATTCCGCGTCCGGGCACCAACATTCTGAAAACCCAGCTTATGGCTGGGTTTTTGCTTTTATGCGTTTGCTAATCTCAACCACTGCCTCCTTTCCTTCCCTACACGTAGATTATTCAGCATTGATCGATACCAATTTATTTATCCCTGGCTAATACTTTTAATCTATTGTCCCCATGTCTGCGAACATCATTTCAACGGCCATTTGAGTTCAATACTCTAATTCGATAAGAAGCCCCAAAATGTTCGCTAAGTGCCAGAAACGGACATTGCAAGTATCACTTTTCTAATAAGAAGTTAACGGGTCATAACATGTGGACTTCATTGACTGCATTCCATCAATTCAAGCGTTTGACCATCGGGGCTTTGTAAATATATTACTCTGGTCCCCTGCAGGGGCCCTGCCAGGACTGTCTGAGGTTTCCCTGGCGTCTTCCAGCCATAGTCCGAAACTTTGCTCAAAAGCGTATCAAGATCCTCGACTATAAAAGCAAGGTGAGCGTAGCCAGGAATGTAGGGTGCTGAGGGCTCTTCTGGCTGTTCAATGTTATTGTATTGCAGTAATTCAATTTTCATCCCAGCCAGTTCAAGCAAAGCCATTCGTACATCAGCACCTCTTGCGCCTGTTACTTCATCAATAATCGGTCCAGACATTTTTCCTTCGCGTAATACTTTACCTCCAAGAATATGAGTCCAGAAGAATAATGATTCTTCAACGTTTTTAACTGAAAAACCGACGTGATTGGCACTTAAGATCATGAGATTACCTGCTGGGCTTGGAAAATTATCATCTAACTATCTTATATCCTGGTTTTATTTCTTCACGATAAGTGCCGGGAGATTTTCAGGTAAAATTAAAATTAAGTGCGGTCTAAATTATATATTTACAATTCATACACAACGACAGCTATGGCTGAAAGAAATATGATTGGCCATCTGCTACCTGTTTTCACACTTCTATCATAAGGTCTGTTATGCAATCAGAAAGCCTGCAAAAGATGTATCTTTCTACAAACCAGAACACTATCGCTAGCTGGATGAAAAATCGTGGGATTGGGGATAGCAAAAAAGATCACTATTACGATCCGCTAAAACTCGCTCTTGCAGCGGGCATTAAGCCTACTGTGCCAGATTGTGTCTCACAGCTAATTGATGAACTGAATGGTCTCACAAAGGATGATTCTCTCGCCGACACGCTGCCAACTCAGGGTTTTCATTTTACTTTCTTACCCCTGACCCTTCCCCTGTATAAAGTGAACGAACCATTGCCAGAGAAAGTGGATCAATTAACGAATATTTGGACCGAATATCACGCGAAAAAAATTATTATCCGGCAACTCCGGTTAGTCGCGTTGCCCAGTCAGCTATTGCTTGCTGGGATTCCTGATTGTTCTGCGATAGATATGCGCCAGTCGTTTTGTGAAAAAGTTCTGGATTCACAGTGGAATAATGAGTTGCTGACGCGGCACACCGGTGGCCCTTTACCCGCCCCCTTCTGGCACAGCACAATTCTGCGCTACCGCGCTGCTTTTTTACCTGCAACCGTGCGTCAATTTTTTATTGAACGTCAGGCTATGAATTTCGGCGATGTTGCCGAAGAACTTATATTGGCTAAGGTCAATTACAACTGGACAAAATGTTATCCCTTGGAGAATTAATGAATACGTTGTAACAGCATGCCAAAAACGTCCTTCCCGCATGTTCTGGCTTTAAAGGTGAGTGAGTTTGGTGCCGGTGTCTCCCGGAGAGGCGGCTATTGGGCTAATTAACCTGCTGTTGAGATTATAGAAAGCCAGCCTCGTTAAGTCAGTGCAAAGGAGCCGGTGAGTTCTTTCACACCACAGCGGGCACTCTCCGAGCGTATTCCTGACCTCAGCTGCAATTGAAAACATGATAATCCTGCAGATATGAAAGGTCCTGCACGATGGCAAAAGTGGATAACGCGGTTACTGCAGAAAACGTGCAGAGAGCCGATCGCCGAAAAGCATGACGGCAAGTCCGATCAGCATGACAACCATACCCCCCAGCCTGAGTAACGAAACCGGACGCCGCAGTGACCGGGCCGCCGCCCAGCCCCTTTGCCAGTTGGCTGTTCAGGGTCGTCTGCAGGGTGATCCACAGACCTGCGGCAAACGCGATTACGTAATAGATCATACCCATACTTTTCATCCTGGTCAGTCGGCCTGCACCAGCGGTAGGAAGGTGTCAGCAAAAATGTCAGGCTGGTAGCCAGAGGCTGCAAAAAGGTGCTCACGCGACTCATCAATCGCCGCTCGTAGTCGCGCGCTGTCTACGCCCAGCACCTTACCGTTCTGTTTAACGATGCGTCCACCAATCATGACAGTATCGATGTTGCTGCGCTCGGCGGCATGAACCACCGTGCCAAAAGCATTGCCGGACGGGTAAAGATTGAGATCACTGACGCTAATCAGCACCAGGTCGGCTTGTTTGCCCGGCGTCAGGCTGCCCACTTTGTCCTGCAGCCCTGCACAGGCAGCGCCATCAAGAGTCGCAGCTTTAAGAAGTTGCGCCGCCGGAAGCGTTTTCAGCGCATGTTCAGAATCGCAGCACTGCTGCTGATGCATGCCCATCACGCGCTGCAGGTAAAAGGCGACGCGCATCTCCATAAACATATCGGTGCTGTACGAGGTTTCATTGTCTACGCTCAGGCCAGGATTGATGCCATGACGCTGCGCGGCCTCAATGGCGAACAGCCCACTTTCGATGCCATAGTGCGAATCTGAGCGCGGGCAGACATTAACCCGGACACCGGCCTCCTGGAGAATTTTCCATCCCCGGTCGGGCAGCGCCGTGCAGTGATTGAAAATATTATCCGGACCCAGCAGCCCCTGCTGATGCAGCGACTCAAGTTCAGACCCCATCTCAGCGCCAAAGAACTCAGTGACAATCGACAGTCCCAGCCTGCGGGCCTCGGCCCATAACTCCGGCTCCAGCTGAGCCATGACGGCGAGAGAGACCAGGCTTTCAGGGTTATCGCTGAAATACTTATCCTGCAGACGCTGCCAGTTTCCCGGCCAGTGCGCTTTATCCCATTCGCCAGCAACCGGTGCGCCGGAAGCATGAATGGCACGAATGCCGGTATCAAGTAAGGCTTCGACGGCGGCATCGGAATGCGCTGCGGTTCGGCTGTTGTGCGAGTTATCGATCATCGTGGTAATGCCCGCGTCAATCGCGCCCAGCGCCGTCAGCAGATTGCCAACATAGATATCGGCAGGACGGTAATATTTAGCGAAGGATAAGTGCGTGGCGTTGCTGTAGTCGTCCAGGCAGGTAGCGTTTGGGTTAATTCGGCGCAGCTGTCCTTCCCATGCGTGACGATGAGAATCGACCATTCCCGGCATGGCGATCATGTTGGTGGCATCAATGACCTGCGCACCCGGGGCTTCAAGGTGCTGGCCCACTGCGGTAATCATTGAGCCGTTAATAAGAATATCACCGCGTTCAATGTTACCGACGTTCTCGTCCATGCTCAGTAGGGTAGCGCCACGAATCAACGTGGCCTGTGAAGTGACATTCTGATTATGAATAATATTTCTGATGTAATCGGTCATTAAACCGGCCTCTTTTCTGATTAATGGGGAAACGATACGCCACACCATTGACCTTAAAAAGATGCGTAAAACGTTTTCATAATTCATAATTCCCGAACAATCAGGCTAACTTCATCCGGGAGAAACACGATGGATCGGATTCAGGCTATGCAGGTTTTCACACGGGTTGCTGAAGCCGGGAGTTTTGTACGCGCTGCAGAAACACTGTCACTGCCTTCTTCCACCGTCACCAGTACGATTAAAAACCTGGAGAAATACCTGAAGGTGCGTCTGCTAAACCGGACGACAAGGCGCGTCAGCCTCACTCCTGAAGGCCTACAGTATCTTGCACAGTGCCGGGAGATCCTGTCATTAATAGAACACACGGAATCCAGCCTTGCAGATTCTGTCAAACGTCCTCAGGGGCGTCTACGAGTTGACATGCCCTGTGGGATCGCTCAGTTCATTGTTATGCCGAAGCTCAAGGATTTTTACCGACATTATCCGGATATTTATCTGATGATCGGTGTCAGTGACCGACAAGTCGATCTGGTTCAGGAGGGCGTGGATTGTGTGATTAGAACCGGTGAGCTCAATGACTCCTCGCTGGTTGCCCGACCGCTTGGCCGGTTTCGATGGATAACCTGTGCCTCTCCAGACTATCTCAATGAATACGGGATTCCCGAGACACCTGAAGAGTTGCTAAAGCATCGTGCGATCCATTATTTTTCCGCCTCGACCCGGCGCTCAAATGAACTGCATTTTGTTCGTGGCAATGAAATACAGTCTGTAGCAGTAAATGGAAACGCCGCTGTGAATGAAACGGGTCTTTATATAAAAATGTGTCTTGAAGGCTTCGGACTGGCGCAGCTTGCTGAGAATATTGTCTCTGAACATCTGCAGAAGGGGGCGCTGGTCGAAGTGTTGGCCGACTGGCAGCCGCCTTCAGTCCCGGTCACTTTGCTATACCCGCATCAACGCTTCCTTTCTCCCACGGTGCGTGCCTTTACTGAATGGATGACCGACATCCTTTAAAATCGCCGCTACGATGTCTGCGTGTCCGCTTAGTGCCCTAAGCTGGCGGGAAACACACATTGAATAACGATCAGAAGCGGTATGTTACCAGCAGGCTTCCGGTGGGTGATGTTTCTTGTTGCACAAACGGGCTATTGCGCGCATCTCCCGTTAACTGCGTAACGCCTGCTGCGGCAATCACGCTCCAATCCTCATTGAACATGTGTGTCCAGTCAATATTCATCGACCAGGCATAAATACCCGACCCGGCATCATATCGGATAAACCTTGATGCGGCCGATTGAGATGCACTGACTCCGTAGTAAGTCTGCATGTATTTGTCCGTCCCCCAACTGCCGGTCAGCGCCAGCGTTACTGTATTATTCGGTGAAGTATAAAGCGGGCTATGAATGCCAAAATGCAGTGCCGTGCCATTGTTTTGTTCAGAAAATGGCACTTCAGCCTGCAATTGCAAATTGAGCCAGTCGGTCACCCCGTATCCCAGGCCAAGCACACCGAGAGCCGAGCCTTTGACATCGCCCATACCACGCAAATAGTCGCTGCCATCGCTGAGGGAGTCACTGTCCACGTCGCGATCCTTACGGCCTGCGCGATAGCTCACCGCCGCGTTGTAATCAAATTTGCCGATGTTATTGCCATAACCGATGCCCCGCGTGGAGCTGACGAAGAAACCATTTTCCATGGTGTAATCAAGCACCAGGGAAGTCGTGACGCGGCTTTTGTCCGAACCAGAATAGCGTGGCGTCACGTTCGCGCCGCCTCCCACCGTCAACGCGTTGCCCTGATTCTGTGCTGCCGCCAGTATCGGGGTGGCCAGTAACGCCAGGACTGCGCCCGACAACATTTTTTTCAGGCTGCACCCCGTGAGTGAAAGGGGGAACTTATGACGCAGTGTGCTATTTCTCATTAAAGAAGTCCTTATGCATTCAAATGATGACGATGCAAGCGGGTTGTAACCGCCAGAACGTTCATTTTGGATGCGCCCGCTAAAGTTCTCATGAGCCAAAAATGAAGAAAGGGTGAAGCAACCACAGATGCTGCAAAGCTGATAGATTTCCTGATACCGTTTTTTTCTTCAGACGTTCTTCATTCACTGCTGATACCGTAACCATTGTGAAAATACTCCTAATTGAAGACGACCTGGATCTCGGTAACGGCATACGTATTGCCCTTGCAGATCAAGGGTTTGATGTTATATGGGTTCGCCGCAAAGAGGATGCGCAGCATCAGCTTGATGTCTGTGTGCCTGAACTTGTGTTGCTCGACCTCGGATTACCCGATGGCGATGGCATGAGCCTGATGGGGTGCTTGCGTCAGCAGCTTAAGAGAATTCCCGTCATCATCCTGACGGCGCGAGGCACACTGCACGATCGCCTTTCCGGGCTGGACGCGGGTGCAGACGACTATCTCGTCAAACCGTTTGTTCTCGCCGAGTTGCTGGCGAGGGTGAGAGCGCTTGCGCGCCGCAGTTATGGTTTTCAGAACGAGGCGATAGAACTTCGCGGATTATCACTGTTTGTGCCCACACGACGCGTGACCGTGAATGCACGGCATGTTGAGTTGACGGCAAGTGAATACGCGCTGCTTGAAACGTTGATGTTACGCACTGACCGCGTGCTGACTCGTAGTTTTCTGGAAGAAAGGATCTTCGGCGCAAAAGAAAATATGAGTAATGCGCTTGATGTGCATATGGGGAATTTGCGTCGCAAAATCGGCGAAGGCTATGTGCGAACGGTGAGGGGCGTTGGGTATGTCATTGATACCGTAGCCATTCAGAAGGGGGCAGGTTGATGCAAAATGTCTGGCGCCACCTGAGAACCCCAACGTTCGTACGGCGAATTATGGTAGCGCAGATGCTATTGCTCACTCTGCTCTGGTGTCTTTTTTTGACTTACGTTTTGTGGGAGGACTTACGTAGTCCGCCGATATTAACGGGCAGTAAGACGTACGAAACCATTTTTACGGTGGTTAAGAGTATGGACGATCGCCCGCAGGAGCGAACGCATGTGCTGGCTGCATTAAGTAAGGCAGTACGGGAAAATTATGGCGGCGGTGAAGATCCAGCACTCTCAATCAGCCTTATCGTACGCGAGAATAAAGAGATAATTTATGCCTCTGATGGTGCGCCAGTCGGAGTGATAAATAGTCGTTATGGAAAAATTGAGCGCGTGGAGAGTGATGGTCGCGCCTGGAACAGCCGTACCTTAAAGTCCAGGGACGCCGACACAGAGGTCACGCTTATCACCCCTGCTGGAGGCTGGAATTTCTTTATCTACCTGAACTCGCGCGGCTACTACGTGATGCCGCTGCTGGTATGCATTCCTTTTCTCTTGTTCCCTGCGTGGCTGTCGATCCGCATTGCAATGCGCCCATGGAATAAGGTGGTAAATGAAGTGTCCTTGCGCACGCCTGACGATCTCTCGCCCTTAAAAGCAGTGCCAAAGCACAGGGAGCTTCGTCAGATGGTTGACGCGGTTAATGGATTTCTTGCCAGGGTGCGGGAAAGCACTGAACGGGAGCGCGTTTTCATTGCCGATGCTGCTCACGAGTTACGTACCCCTCTGGCGGCGATGCGAATCAATGTTGAGGCGCTGGAGTCTTATGTGAGCAGTGACAGCCATAAAGAGTTGCTTGCGGGCATTGTTCGCAGCAACAGCCGTGCGGCTCGTCTGGTCAATCAGTTGCTGCTGTTGATGCACAGTGAAGCGCGCATTGACATGGTGATGGAGCCTTTGCCGCTGACAACGCTCATACAAGAACGCATGGCCGGGCTGGCACCGCTCGCGGCGGAACGCAGGATTGAACTTGAATTTTACGCCGAAGAGGAAATCTGGGTGACTGGCGTCAGGGAACGGTTGATGTCGCTTATCGATAACGTAGTTGAAAATGCCGTGAAGTATAGCCCCTGGGGCGGCAGCATTGAGGTGGAATTACGATCCTTAAATCAATCCACGCAGTTACGTGTTTCAGATGCAGGGCCTGGCATTCCCGTTGAATTGAGGGAGCGCGTGTTTGACAGATTTTTTCGGGATCCTAACCAGATACAAAGCGGGAGTGGGCTGGGGCTTGCCATCGTTAAAGCCGTTGCGCAGCAACACAACATCAGCGTAAGCCTCAGTACGTCGGCAGAAGGTGGGCTGATGGTTTCGGTTGATTTCCCAAATCACAAGTCCGCCTGAAAGCAAAGACAACGTTGATCCGCCCAGGCGGAGGGCCTTTACCTGAATGATGGAGTTAAAAAGTGAAATACGTTGTTCTTGCAAGCCTGTTAATTTCGCTCTTACTCAGCGGATGCGCTATTACGGTCAGTGAACTAAAAAGCAGCCAATCCTCTTTTGACGGCAGTTTCGTGAACAAGGCAGGCTCATCTGATACTTATCGAACCCTAAGGTACATGGCAAGACAGTGCCTCGAATATGAGGCATATTCAGGAAATCCGGTCATCGTACTGAGCGAATTTGATGGTGAGCGCAAAGCAGGGGAGATTAATCAAAAGTTCCTTTCACAGGGATTGTTGATAAATAACACGCTAATTGAGATCGAAAGCCGGCATGGTGACAACGCACAGGTCTCCCTGTATACAACCAAGAACGTCCTGAGCACGGGAATTCGGTCGCCAAAGATAATTGATATCAAGCGCTGGGCTGACGGCGATAAAACGTGCTAGCGCGACACCGCGAAACATCCCAGTTATATGACTTGCGCCACATTGATTAACACCGCAATTTTAAGTCATACCTTCATCAGAGGTGAGAGCCACTTCAAACTTCTGCTTCTCGCTCTGAGCTGTCATTCACGTTGGTTGCATTAGGTTGAGGCTGTTCTGGAAAAAATAATATTCTTTCTTAAATGGATGTGAATCTGCCGTATCGAATATCTTTCGTGATCAGCATTTTTCCAGCAGCGTTTTGCCAACCATCAATAAGTGACTACTTATTATGATTATTGTCACTTTAGGGAAAAATAATGATGAAAATAACCTTCGATTAGATAGGTCGGTCTAAAATAAAGTAAATGATTTATTAGTAAATATGCGGTGCTGCAATGCAATAAGAAAACATCACTCATGAGGTGTGACATCTGGGGTAAAACATGGCTCTTTTCTTTTCTCGTATAACAATTATTCAAATTAGCGTAATGCTTCTAATGAGTTATACCAGTTTTGCTACAGATGATACCCCCCTAAAAAGTCGCGCGAATGCCGTACTTTCCCTGATGAGCTACACGGTTGTACCGGATGTCACCGCAAGTGACCTCAATATCGGTGCTGACACCAAAGAAAAAAACTCGCTTTCAATTACGCAGTTTGGCGGCGGTGCAACGCTTAGTGAAGAATTTCCTCTCTATCTCGAAGGTACACTCGGTTACAGCCGTTATGATCCTCAATTTGTTGTTTCTAATGGCAATGAAAGCCGCAAAATTCCGGTTAAATGGAATAGCTTAACTGCGACTGGCGGTATTGGCTGGGATATAAAACTTCATACGGATAAGCTCGGCGGCAATTGGGTTCTGCGACCCATCGCAAATTTCACCTTAGGTACAATGGCCAGTGATCTGCGTATTGGCGCTTATGTTCTGCAAAAAAAATTTAATGATGCAGACTACAAATTTCTGGATGGTGGCCGCCTCAATGCGTATGGCTTGGGGGGATCGTTAATGCTGGATTATGAATTATTTAGCAAAGAGCAGGATATAGATGTTGAGTTGCGCTACTCATACCAAGAGCTCAATAGTTTCGGCAATACTTCTGATGCGGTAAGCGGGAGTGCTACGGCGGAAAATCTCGGACTCTATTTGCGTCGTCGTGCTCCAATTTCAGATTGGACGTTATTAGGTAGTCCTTTGCGCTATGTGCTTGAAGCTGCACGCACTGAATATTTGGGTGAGCAGCGTGGGCAATTAGGATTCGATAGCTTAAATTCATTAGGTGTTGGGCTCGAGCTTGATAGTAGTAAATATCCGGTTTTTATCAGTCGTACACGAATAGTGGCACGTTATATGTTCGGAAATAATACCCAGGGATATGGCGTGGGGCTGGCCATGAGTTTTTAATGAAAATTAGTATTACCATCTATAAAGGCAAAGTGCGGTAAACCTCGTCACTCACAGCGCCAGCTGAATCGCCTGTAACTCACCTTCCTGCTGCGCCGGCATTGCGCAGCAGATCAGCACTTCATCATCCGCCACTTGTGCGCTCGGAGGCGTTGGGTAAGTCACCGCGCCTTGCAGCAGTTTGGTTTTACAGCTGCCGCAATGTCCGGCGCGACAGCTATACGCCGGACTCAGGCCTCGCGCTTCCGCCAGTTCCAGCAGCGAACCGGCATCTGGCGTCCAGCGTGCCTCTTTCAGCGAATCCATAAACTTCACCGGCACCGATTGCGTTGCCACCGGCAATAGCGGGTTTTCTTCGGCCACCACTACGCGGGAACGCTGCAGCGACGACGGCCCAAAGGCTTCGGCGTGAATGCGATCGTCGGCGATATTCAAGGCGCGCAGCCCGTCGTACAGCGCCTGGGTAAATTGCGGCGGACCGCACAGATAGAAGTCGTAATCGTTAAACGGCAGCACCCGCGAGAGCAGCGCCATATCGATGCGGCCGGCAAAATCGTAATCAATATCCGCTTCTGCGTCCGCCGTCTGGCTCAGCACGCGTACCAGTTTCACTGCGCCCTGCGCCGCCGCCAGCAACTGGTCGAATTCGCGCACGAAAGGGCGCTCGGCCTTGCTGCGTGCCGACTGAAACAGGAACGTTGGGCGCAGGCGCTGTTTGCGCTGTCCTTCGAATATCAGATGTCGCAGCATCGCCAGCATCGGCGTTATGCCCACGCCAGCCGCCAGCAGCACCGCCGGACGCGGTTCGCTGGCATCGATAGTAAAATCACCCGCCGGCGCACGCGCTTCCAGCGTAGCCCCAATGTGAAGATGAGCGTGCAGGTAGCGCGAAACCGCGCCATCACGCTTGACGCTGATGCGGTAAAACCCATCCGACGGCGCGACCGAAAGTGTATAGGCGCGCATCAGCGGCTTTTCGCTTCCAGGCAGCTGCACGCGAATCGGCAGATGTTGACCCGCCAGATGCGGCAATAAACCCGCGCCATCATCCGGCATTAAATGAAATGAGCGGATCGTGGCGCTTTCATCCACCACCTTAAGCACCTTGAACGGGCGCCAGCGCGCTGCCAGCTCCACCGCACGCAGGCGCTGGTCGGCAGCTTGCCAGTCGCCGGTTATCAGCGAACTGGGTGCGATACCATCCGGCGGCGTGAACCAGCGCAAGGCGAGGGCAGCGCGACGACGCACAATGCGGCGCGGGCGAAACGTCCACAGCCGTTCGGCACCCTGAAAGGCGGCGATCTCTGGCGAGTCGAGAATCACTTCGGCATCGCCGCTCAGTTGCAGCGTGTCGCCGCTGGCGTAATCGACAAACAGCAATCCCGCTTTGCCATTCTGGTGAATGTTGCCGAGCGTGTTGAAGAACAGATTGCCGTTGAAGTCGGGAATGGTCAGCAGGCCATCTTCACCGACGCGCACGAAGCCCGCTTTACCGCCGCGATGCGAGGCATCAACCTGACGTTCGGTATAGGTGGCGACGTAGAAGGTATCGGCTGCAGCGATGGTGGCGCGGGCGGCATCATCCAGCGCGCTCAGGGTTTCCACCTCTCCGCGATAAGGTTCGGCGGGATCGCGGGCATAGTGAAAATCACGCAGCTGGATATAGCGCGGGCAGTTGCCAAAACTCTGTTCCACCTGCACACGAAAACCGCCGCCAATCGCCTGCAGCACGCCGTTCATGCGGTTACGTCGCCGCGTGTGCAGCTCGATGCCGAGCAGCCCAACCGGCGCGCCATCCTGCATGCCCGCCGCCGCCGGATCGCCTTGATGCGGACGCGCCTCAATATCCAGCGTGCTGGCATTCGGCGAGAAGATAAAACTGGGTTGGCCTTCCAGTAGCGTGGCCCACGCATCGCCGTGCGCATCAACGCTGCCCGCCACAATAAACGGCAGCTGTGCGTAGAAGTCTCGATGTTGATCGGGCATGTGATCGCGGATTACGCGCTGGCCGACGTCCGCCATGCGTTCCGCCACGCCCGCCTGCTGCTGCAGCGCGATTTCACCCTGATGCCAAACCGATAGTTTCTTGCTCATGATGGTGGACTCAGGCGATGCTGCGCAGGCCAGCCGCAGTTTGCGGAAAGGGCACAAAGCCCGGCAGCGCTTCGATACGACG
Organism: Pantoea sp. CTOTU46764; assembly: GCF_031974595.1. Classification (NCBI taxonomy): domain Bacteria; kingdom Pseudomonadati; phylum Pseudomonadota; class Gammaproteobacteria; order Enterobacterales; family Erwiniaceae; genus Pantoea; species Pantoea sp. CTOTU46764. The sequence continues at coordinate 200,884 of NZ_DALYOQ010000001.1, forward strand.
CAACAGCGCGTTCACCGCCGGATAGCCGGAGAGATCGACATTGCCTTCTGGCGCACCGACGATATAACTGTACTGCGCGATGTCGGCGATTGTCGGGCCATCGCCGACCAGCCATTTACGGCCTTCGAGATGCTGCTCAATGCGTGACAGCACCAGATGTGCGCGGCCAATCACCTCTTCCGGATTGAACGGGCGGCCAAACACGGTAATCAACCGCGCCGCTGCCGGACCAAAGGCGATATCTCCGGCAGCAACGGTGAGCCAGCGCTGCACTGCCGCCGCGCCAGCGGCATCTTCCGGCAGCCATTCGCTGCGACCGCTTTTCTTCGCCAGATAGACCAGAATGGCGTTGGAGTCGGCAATAAACACGCCGTCATCTTCCAGCACCGGCACCTGACCAAACGGATTCATGGCGAGAAATTCCGACGTTTTGTTTTCGCCAGTTTTGAGATCGACATCGATAACCTCATGCGGCAAATCCAGCAGCGACAGGAACAGACGTGCGCGGTGAGCATGGCCAGAAAGCGGGAAGTGATAGAGTTTCATATTGCGGTTCCTTAGGTGTTGCTCGGGATGATCCCGAGCCTTGCCATAAGGTTCGCACAGACAATTTAGCGGCAGAATAGCCGGGTTAGCGAAGTCATTGTTGCGAAAAATGGAAGAATCATGCCGGAGCTACTTCTTAGCTTCCACGCCTGGCGTAGCGGAGCGAATCAAATACTGTTCGGTCACGTCCGGCAAATGCGTCAAGGTCCAGTCGGCCATGGCGATTTCCTGCTCGCGGATGCGCGAGAAGATATCGGCACTTTCGTGATCGTTGAGATGCTGCGCCGCCGCAATCAGTGAGGTGTAACTGGCAATCTCAAGGTGCTCAAACACGTGGCCGCTGATCGCGCCTTTCACCACTTCATCTTCCACCATCACGCCGCCAATCGACTGACCGAAAGCGGAGATTTTGCCGGCGAGATCTTTCAATACCGATTGAGAAGTGGAGTAGCGATCGATCACGCTCTGCACCAGCGTCTGATGTTCACGGGTCTCAACAATATGCTGTTCGATACGCAATTTAAGGTCGGGATAGTGTTCAAGGCGCGAGGCCATTTTTTCCAGCATGCTTTCAGCCTGTTTTTCCATGGCATGGGCATCTTTTACCCAATCGAGAAAGTGCTCTTCGCTGTTGTGGCTCATAATATTTTCCTGACAAATAAATAAAAGGAGATTGCGGCTGTTGCCGAATTACCGGCCAGCCGCAATAACGTTATGCGGGAGATTTATCGACGACTCGACGGCTTTTTTTACCGCCTTTTCGTCCCGCTTCAATCGCACGCTCTGGATTATTACGAAAATTACCGCCGCTTAATTGGCCGCCTTTTTTACCCGCTTCGCGGGCTCTTTCCGGGTCCATGGCAAAATTGCCAGAACCGCCACGTGGTGCTGTCATAATGAATACCTCAGATAGAGGGGATAACGCATATTTCATTTGCTACTTAAGGTTAGCCCTAAAAGCCAAACGTACAACCAATTGCAATTAGGAATTATCCTAAGAGGATTGAAATCGTTAAGTTATTTTACATACTTAAAATAATTTGATTTGGCAAAAAAAATAATTAAAGCTTCGCGATTAATGGGTGAGAGAAAATAATTGACCGCTGCGCTTATAACTTTTTTCTCTTCCAACGTGATGAAATAAATTAACATTCCTGATGCTTTTATTTATTTCTCAGACAGAGAGTGGCGACCAGATCATTAGCCATAATCTTAAAAGGGGTTTAGTAAATATAAATGCTAATAAAAAAGGGATTATTTTAAGCGAAGCGCACTATTTCTGCTTTTTAACCATAAATAGTGCGTTGAGATTATTTTACCAGCACCTGCGCACCGGCGTTTTTCTCCAGTCGCGTTACGTCAAACAGCGACAGTAGCACCAACAACGCCACACCGGCGAAGGCGATATGAATATCGCTCTGCGCGATTTCGCTATGTTCCTGCCACAACATCGATGCGCGCAAGAACAGCGCCGCCAGCGCAATGCCCGCGCTCATGCTGAACTGGAAGAAGATGCTGAACACCACTGAGGCATCGCTCATTTTGTTTTGCGGCACATCGGCAAAGCCCAGGCTGTTGTAGCAGCTGAACTGCAGCGAGCGCGACAGCCCGCCGATAAACAGAATCGCGGCGATGGCGAAGTAACCCAGCGACGGCTTGAGCAGCAAGCAGCCGAGCATCGCCACCAAACTGATTACGCCATTGATCATCAAAACGCGACGGAAGCCCCAGCGTTTCATCAGCCAGGTTGTCGCCGGTTTCATCGCCAGATTACCGGCAAATACCCACAACACCATCGCACCGGCCTGCGCCGCGCTCCAGCCAAAGCCCAGCTGAAACAGCAACGGCAGCAAATAGGGCACGGCATTGATCGAAGCGCGGAAGAAGGAGCCGCCAATTACCGCATTGCGGAAAGTGGCAATTTTCATCGCGCTAAACGGCAGCAGCGGCTGCGGATGTTGGAAGCTGTGGCGATACGCCAGCCAGCTGCACCACACGCCCAGCAGCAACAACGGAATACCAAAATTGAGATGCATCTGCCCGAGCGCTTCCAGCGCAATAATCAAAGAGGTGCAGGCGGTGGCGGTCAGCGCAAAGCCGCGCACGTCAAACGGCCGCCGCTGTTCGGCTTTGAACTGGGGCACCAGATAAGCAGTGGCGATGATGGCAAGGATGCCGAGCGGAATATTGAGCCAGAAAATCCACGGCCAATGGCCGTATGTGACAATCAAACCGCCCAGCGGCGGGCCGAGCACCGGCGCAATCAAACCCGGCCAGGTAATAAAGGCGATGGTTTTCACCATCTCCTTTTTTTCGGTGACGCGCAGCACCACCATGCGACCGACCGGCACCATCATCGCGCCGCCAATACCTTGCAAAATACGGCTCAGCGTGAACATCGCCAGCGTTTCGCTGAAGCCACACAAAATTGAGGCGAGGGTGAAAATCAGGATGGCGCTGGCAAACACGGTTCGCGCGCCAAAGCGCTCCGCCAGCCAGCCGCTCATCGGAATAAATACTGCCACCGCCAGTAAATAGGCGCTGACGCCAATGTTCAGCGCCACCGGGCTGGAGGCGAAATCGCGCGCCATCTGCGGAAGCGCGGTGGTGATCACCGTGGCATCGAGGTTTTCCATAAAGAAGGTTACTGCGACCAATAATGCTAACAGCAGGGTGCGATAGGAATTCGGTTTGGCTTCTCTGCCTGAGTCGATCATGCGTGGACCTGCGAAAACAGAAGGATGCAAAGACTTTTAATGAAAAGCGCGGCAGGTGCAAACCGAATTGTTTAGCAAAATGTTGATGCCGTCGTAGGGTCGCCATTCATGGCGACCACAACCATACGCACGTGGTTAAATCAGACGGCCTCAGCCACGCTAGCTTTGGCCTCAATAAACGCCACCACCGCTTTCGTCACTTCTGCGGTATTCGCCGTGCCGCCAACATCCGGTGTCAGAATGCCCTGCGCGCAGACATATTCGATCCCTTGCATAATCAGCGCCGCTGCGTCGCGCTCGCCGAGATGCTCCAGCATCTGCACCGCTGTCCAGAACGTGGCGATGGGATTGGCGATGCCTTTGCCGGTGATATCAAACGCCGAGCCGTGAATCGGTTCGAACATCGACGGGAAGCGACGTTCAGGATCGATATTAGCGGTAGGCGCTACGCCTAAACTGCCCGCCAGCGCACCGGCCAGATCCGACAGAATATCGGCGTGCAGGTTGGTGGCGACGATGGTATCAAGGCTCTGCGGATGCAGCGTCATGCGATGCGTCATCGCATCGACCAGCATTTTGTCCCACTGCACGTCCGGGAACTCCTGCGCCACCTCGGCGGCAATCTCATCCCACATCACCATGCCGTGACGCTGGGCGTTGGATTTGGTCACCACCGTCAGCAGCTTGCGTGGACGCGACTGCGCCAGCTTGAAGGCATAACGCATAATGCGCGTCACGCCAACGCGGGTGAAGATCGCCACTTCGGTGCCGACTTCTTCCGGCAATCCACGATGCGCGCGACCGCCGTTACCGGAATATTCGCCTTCTGAATTTTCTCGCACAATCACCCAATCGAGATCGCCGGGGCCGCGATTGCGCAGCGGTGAGGTGACGCCCGGCAGAATTTTGGTGGGACGCACGTTGGCGTACTGGTCAAAGCCCTGACAAATCGGCAACCGCAAACCCCACAGCGTGATGTGATCCGGCACGTCGGGCGCACCGACCGCGCCAAAGTAAATCGCATCAAACTTCTTCAGCGTTTGCAGGCCATCTTCCGGCATCATCACGCCGTGTTGCTTGTAGTAATCCGAGCCCCAGTCAAACGTCTGCACGTTGAACTTAAGGTGAGGATCGTGACGCGTCAACGCGTGCAGCACTTCCACGCCAGCTGAGATCACTTCCGGGCCAATACCATCCGCAGGAATCGCGGCAATCGAGTAGTTACGCATGTTGTTTCTCCAGATCAATGAGTATGAGGATAGGGAATTTTCGCCGTTTGCGGTCGGTTACCGCTGGCGGCGAGCAGCAGAACCACAATGGCCGACAGCGCCAGCAGTCCCGCCACGAAATAGAGGCCCCACGTATAGCTGCCGGTTTGCTGGCGGATCACGCCAATCATCATCGGGCCGACAAAGCCGCCAAGGTTGCCGATGGAGTTGATAGTGGCGATGCCTGCCGCCGCCGCCGGGCCGCTCAGGAATAAGGTCGGCATACTCCACAGCGGCGGTTTTGAGGCGCTGATGCCGACGGTGACCAGCGTCAGGGCGATAATCACGGTGAACAGCGTGCTGACGTTACCGGCATAAATCAGGCCAGCCGCCGCCAGCAAACAGGCACCAATCACATGCCAGCTGCGCTCTTTGGTGCGGTCGGAGTGGCGCGCCCACAGGATCATGGCGATCACGCCGATCACCGCCGGGAAGGCATTAAGGAAACCGATCTCCATCGAGGATGCGCCGAAGCTGCGGATGATCTGCGGCGACCAGATGCCGAGCGTGTACAAACCCGCTGACGTACCGAAGTAAACCAGCGCCAGCGCTAACACCCGTTTATCCATCAATCCGCGCCATGCGCTGCTGTGGCTATTTTTGACGGCGCGCGCCTGCTCTTCGGCCTGCATGGTGGTTTCCAGCCACGCACGCTCCTCATCGGTCAGCCATTTGGCTTTTGCCGGGCGGTCGGTGAGGTAAAACAGCACCACGATGCCGAACAGCAGCGCCGGAACCGCCTCCAGCACAAACATCCATTGCCAACCGGCGTAGCCCAGCAGGCCGTGCATCTGCAGCAGGGCGGCGGAGAGGGGCGATCCCAGCGCGGTGGAAAGCGGCGCGGCAGCCATAAAGATGGCGGTGACCTGCGCCCGTTTCGCCGCCGGGAACCAGTAGCTGAGATAGAGGATGATGCCGGGGAAGAATCCGGCTTCCGCCACGCCCAGCAGAAAGCGCAGCACGTAAAAGCTGGTGGTGCCCTGCACAAAAGCCATGCAGCCGGAAACCAATCCCCAGGTGATCATCACGCGCGCAATCCAGATGCGGGCGCCGACTTTATGCAGAATTAAATTCGACGGCACTTCAAACAGAAAATAACCGAGGAAAAAGATCCCGGCGCCAAAGCCAAATACCGTGGGCGAGAAACCTAAATCCTGATTCATGGTTAATGCAGCAAAACCAATATTGACGCGATCGAGAAAAGCGATGAAGTAGAGCAGCATGATGAAGGGCACAATGCGTAACGTCACTTTACGCATCACCCTTTTTTCGAGGTGAGAGTTCATATTAAAGTGCTCCAGATTGTGTAGGGTGGTGTTATTTTTTTGTAATCGAGTTCAGTATGCAGTTTTGCTTTGGCTTATCATCAGATGTGGATTATATAAACTATTTGCATAATCAACGGGTGAGGGGAATGTGGATATAAATCAATTGCGTTGCTTTGTTGCGGTGGGTAAAGAACTGCATTTTGGCCGCGCCGCACAAAAGATGGAAATGATGCCTGCGTCACTTTCTCGCTTCATTCGTTTACTGGAAGAGGACCTTGGCGTGCGTCTGTTAAATCGTTCGACGCGTAATGTTTCATTAACCGCCGAGGGCGCACTCTTTTTTGACGACGCCAGCAAATTAATCGATCAATTTGATGCGCTGGCTAAACGTTTTAAAGTGGGATTAAAAGATGAACGTCGCACATTACGTATTGGCGCAATTGATAGTGCCGCGCGTGGATTAGTGCCGGCGTTACTTAATTTATTTGTTCCGCTGCATCCGCACAGCGATATTCATATTATTGAAGACAAGACCATTAATTTAATGCCGAAATTAAAGTCGGGCTGGCTGGATATGATTTTTATTCGCGAGCCGCAAAGTATTGATGCGACATTAGCAGTGCGCTTTATTACCCGCGAAAGCTGCGTGCTGGCGGTGCCAATCCAGCATGCGCTGGCGCAGCGCGAACTGGTGGCGGTGGCCGATTTTCAACATGAAGCGATGATCATTCCCGACCGCCGCACACGCCCGCACAGTCACGATCTCACCATGAGCCTGTTTAAACTGGCGGGATTCACGCCGCACATCGCGCAGTTTGCTGAAGAGAAGCAAACCATTCTGAGCCTGGTTTCTGCCGGACTGGGATTAGCGGTGGTGCCCGCTTCCTATCGCACCATGAACAGCGACAGCGTCAGTTATATCGCGCTGGATCTGCCGGAAGAGATTAGAGGTTTGCCGCTGAGCATTGCCTGGCAGAAGGGCAACGAAGATCGTTTTCTACTGGATATGCTGCGTTTGTTGCATGAGCATCAGCGTGAGCTGACGGCGAAGTTGTGATCGCTGGCCCTCACCCTAACCATCTCCCATAAATGGGAGAGGGAACTGTCTGCTGCGGGGTGGCATATTCTCCCACCTAATTGTTCCCTCTCCCGCCTGCGGGAGAGGGCTAGGGTGAGGGACAACGCGCACTTTCCCCCTGTGGCTAATTCCCACCACTCTCTCTATGATGAAAACTTTCCCGCGCCAATGTCGGGAACGATCAATGAGTTAGGGAAAATCGCGCGATGACCATTTTAAACGACCTGGATTTGCGGCAGCTGGAAGCCTTCTCGGCAGTGATCTCTGCCGGTAGCGTCACCGCAGCGGCGAAGGCGCTCAATCGCTCGCAGCCGGCGGTGTCGCGTTTGATTCAGGAGCTGGAACAATCGCTGGGTTATCCGCTGTTTATCCGCAACGGGCCGCGTATTCATCCGTCGGAAGAGGCGCTGCAGCTGCATCAATACGTGCAGAAAGCGCTGCTCTCATTGCAGCAGATTCGCCTGCGTGCGCAGGAGATCGCCCATCAGCAACATCGTCCGCTGAGCATTGCCGCCACGCCTGCACTGGCGGCGGGTTTGCTGCCGCAGGCGCTGGCCGCGCTCAATTTGCAAAACAAAGTGCAGATCATCAGTGAATCCGCAGTGCAGACGGCGCATGCGGTGATCACTGCCGAAGCCGATCTCGGCTTATGCAGCTTGCCGCTGGAGCATCACGCGGTGGAGCTACACTGGATTGGGCAGTCGCAGTGTGTGGTGGCGCTGCCCGAGAACGATGAGCTGGCGGCGCAATCACAGCTGTCGTTGAGCAGCCTGGCGGGACGGCGGTTGATTGCGCCGTGGAGCCCGCAGCGGCTGCGTGGACGCTACGAAAAAGCGTTGAAAAAGGTCAAAACGCCGCTGCACGAAACCATCGAAACCAACTCCTCCGCCAATATTCTCGGCTGTGTGCGCGCTGGGCTGGGCGTGGCGATCCTCGAACCGGTCACCGCATGGGGCATGCCGCTGGCCGGTGTGGCGATTCGTCCACTGGAGGAGGATATTCCTTATTATTTTGGCGTGATTACGCCGCAGGGGCGCCAGATTTCTGCTGCTGCGCAGGCCTTGGTTGAGGCTTTGGCAGATGCTGCCGCCACTCTGTTGCCAGGTTTTGAGCGTCTGCCCGCCAGTGAACATCCGCGTATTATGCGGTTGATTAATCAGGAATAAAGTGTTGTGCGGTGATTAGCAAGGTCGCCATGAATGGCGACCCTACGTTCGAACGTCAAATCCGCTTATAACATTTTCGGCATAAGATATAAGAAATCCATTGGTCAAAAGCTGAGCGAGAATATTGACTCTGTTTTAGGGCAAGAGGATTATGAGAAGCCTTAGCTCTTACTATGCTTTTTAGTGATTATTACCCATTAACTATGTGTTATCAGGATAATGGAAATGCATAGTCACTAACGCGCTTTAGTGGTTTCGTCCGTACTCTGGCTGCCGCTTATTTCTGGGAAAACGTCTATGACTTATGCCGCCGATGGCCTTGCCGTGCTGAAAGCTCAGCTTCAGCAGGATCTGGAATATCTTGAACTGCCCGCGAAATCCTGGGTGCCCGAGCGCACGCAGGACGGCGCGCCGGTGCGTGACGTGGTGGTGATCGGCGCGGGCATGTGCGGGCTGGCGGCAGTGGCGAAATTGCAGTTCACCGGCATCAGCAATGTGGTGGCGTATGACGCCGCACCCGCCGGGCTGGAAGGTCCGTGGGTGACCTTTGCGCGCATGGAAACGCTGCGTTCACCGAAATCGCTGCATGGCCCGGCGCTTGGTATGGCGCAACTGACGTTCCGCGCGTGGTTTACCGCGCAGTGGGGTAAAGAAGCCTGGCAAGCGCTGGATAAAATTCCTAAAGCGCAGTGGATGGATTACCTGATTTGGTATCGCGAGGTGCTGAATCTGCCGGTGCGCAACAATGTGCGCATCAACAACATTGCCTTTGCCGATGATCTGATTGCCCTCGATCTCAGCGGTGCTGAAACCGGCCGCATTTACACCCGCCGTTTGGTGCTGGCCACCGGACGTTCTGGCCTTGGCGGTTTCGCCGTGCCGGATTTCCTGCAAGGTGTTAGCCGCCAGTTCTGGGCGCACTCCGCCGACGACATTGATTTCTCTGCCCTAAAAGGCAAACGCATTGCGGTGATTGGTGCGGGCGCATCCTCGATGGATAACGCCGCCACCGCTCTGGAACACGGCGCGGGCGCAGTAGATTTGCTGATTCGTCGTAAGCAGATGCCGCGCATCAACAAAATGACCGGCATCGGCAGCCAGGGCGTGGTGCACGGCATGCATCAGCTGCCGGACGCGTGGAAGTGGAAGTTTGTCGATTACACCGCCACCACGCAAACGCCGCCGCCGCGCTCCTCAACGCTGCGCGTGTCGCGCCATGCCAATGCGCGCTTCTTGCTTGATTGCGGCATCAATGCGGTGAAAGAAGAAGCCGATGGCCTGCTGATCGAAACCACGCAAGGCCCGCTGCGCTACGACTACCTGATTGCTGCGACCGGCTTTAGCAACGATTTCCACGGCCGCCCGGAGTTTGCCGCCATCGCGCCGCATATCCGCAGCTGGCGTGACGGACGCTATCAGCCACAAATGGGCGCGCCGCGTCACGGTTTGCTGGAAGCGCCGGATCTCGGCCCCGCTTTTGAATTCCGCGAACTGACGCCAGGCGCATGTCCGCTGTTGGCGCACATTCACTGCTTCAACGATGCGGCGATGCTGACGCACGGCAAAGTCTCCGGCGATATTCCGGCGGTGAGCGCCGGTGCCGATCGTCTTGTGCGCGGCATCACCGCTTCGCTGTTTGCCGAAGACGTCGAGCAGCATTACGCCAACTTACAGGCTTTTGATACCCCTGAATTGCAGGGTGATGAATGGGTGGATTCAACGCCCTTACTCAACCAGGAGAACGCGCAGTGAGTGACGCAATTGATCGCGCAGTTGGCTTAAACGCTGAAGATGCGCTGTACGGCACGCGCCGCCTGCGCCCGGAATTTGTTGACGGCGCGGAACAGTGCCGCCTCTCGGTGCTGGCACCAAACGACGATCAGGGCTTAGCGCCGGATGTGCGTTTGGCGCTGGCGCAGCGTATGGCGCAGCTCAACCACGATGCCGAGCTGCAACAGGATTATCAGACGCAGCTGGCGGCGTTGCAGCCTTCGGATAATTTGCTGGCACTGGCGGCAGGCGCAAGCGATCTGCCAGAACCGCTGGCGACGATTGCACGCCATGCCGATCTCGTTACCCAGCAGCCAATGAACGCCACCGAGCAGCACATTCGCTTGCTGGAGCAGGCCGGACTGAGCAATCCGCAGATTGTGGCGCTCTCCGAGCTGATCGCTTTTGTTAACTTCCAGACGCGCGTCGCGGCCGGATTACGTTTGTTGAGGTCTGCATGATTCCGTCGGTTAATCTCAAGCCACTGCATTGGCATCCGTATATCGCGCCGGTTGAGGTGGCAGATGCCACGCCCGCGCAGCTCGATGCGATGAAAGTGACGCCATCCAATAAGAAGATCTCCGAATATGTGCGCACGTTAGCGCACGATCCCGACAGCTACGTGGCGCGTACCGTGCTGTTCAACGCCATTATGTATGTCGATGGCGGGTTGGATCGCGCGGATCGTGAACTCGGCGCGCTGGGTGCGTCGATCGTCAACGGCTGCAAGTATTGCGCGGTGGTGCATGCGCGTCGCCATGCGCAGCTGGCGGAGAGTGATGCGGTGGTGAGCGCCATCTATTTTGATCGTGCGGATGTGCTCGGCGAGCGTGATGCGGCGATCTACCGTTTTGCCCGTCGCCTGTCGGGGACGCCGTCAGAAGCCAGCACCGGGGATATGGCGGCACTGCGCGCGGTCGGCATGAACGATCAGGAGATTATCGATCTGATCCACGCCATCGCCATTTTTGGCTGGGCCAACCGTCTGATGCATGTGCTTGGCCATGCTGACCTGAACAAATAAGGGCTGCTGCATGTTAGAACTCAACGATATTACGCTCGCTTACGGCAGCACGCCGATCCTGAAAGGTGTGGATCTGTCGGTGAAACGCGGCGATGTGGTGTCGATCATCGGGCCAAGCGGCACCGGTAAAACCACGCTGCTGCGCTGCATTAACTATCTGGCGAAACCGGCTTCGGGCACCATTCAGCTCGATCAGATCCGCATGGATTATCAGTCACCGGATAAAGCGGCGATCCAGGCGATCCGCCTGCGCACCGCGATGGTGTTCCAGCAGTTCAACGTGTTCAAAAACATGACGGTGCTGGAAAACGTGATGGATCCGCTGATCGTCATTCAACGCAAAAGCAAGCAGCAAGCGCGCGATATCGCCGTGCAGGAGCTGGATCGCGTGGGATTGGGTGCCAAGCTGGATCACTATCCGTCGCAGCTTTCCGGCGGCCAGCTGCAGCGTACCGGCATCGCCCGTGCGCTGGCGGTGCGACCTGATGTGATGCTGTTTGATGAACCGACCTCATCGCTCGATCCAGAGCTGGTGGGCGAGGTGCTGAAAGTGATTAAAGATGTGGCGTCTTCCGGCATTACCTCGCTGCTGGTGACGCACGAAATGCAATTTGCCAAAAGCATCTCGAACCGCATCGTCTTTATGGATCAGGGCGTGGTGGCCGCGCAGGGCAGCCCGACTGAGATGTTCGATAATCCAACCCTGCCGCGACTTGCTCAGTTCCTCAATTCAGAACGCGTATTCTAATAATTAAAGGAATCAACGACATGCCTGCAATCAAAACCACCTTACGTCGCCTGGCCGCGCCTGGCATCATCGCGCTGGCGCTGGTCAGCGGTAACAGCTTCGCCGACGCGGTGCGCACCATCAAAATTGCCACCGCAGCGGAATCAAAGCCGCTGTCGTGGGGCGCGATTGGTCACGAGCCGCAGGGCTACGAGCCGGACGTGCTAAAAGCCATCAACGCCAAACTGCCGCAGTACAAATTTGTGATGGAAGGTGCGGCGGATATCGCCCAGGAAACCGGCCTTGCCACCGGCAAATATGACATGGCGACCGGCGGTTACTACAAAGCGCCAACGCGCAGCAAACAGTTCCTGATCCCGGATGCGCCAATCGGTGCCAGCCTGATGAAGATCTACAGCCGCAGCGATAGCACCATCAACAGCATGAAAGATCTGGTCGGCAAGAACATCGTACCGGTCACCGCTGGCGGCGGCGTGTACAAATTCGTGACGCAGTGGCAGCAGGAAAACCCGAACGACAAGGTTGAGATCAAAGCCTCGAGCGCTGGCGTGCCTTATCCGGATCGTCTGAAAGAGGTGCAGCGTGGCAAATATGATGCGCTGATCCTGCCTTCGAACCTCGGCGAGCAAACGGTGATCGACAACCAGAAACTGGCGATCAAAGCCAGCGAGCCGGTGGCCATCAACAACACTTACGTGCTGATTCATCGTTCCGCCGAGAACCAGGCGCTGAATGATGACATCAACAAAACGCTGCAGCAGCTGAAAGCCGACGGCACGCTGGATAAGCTGGCGCAGAAGTGGTTTGGCGAAGACGTCACGAAGTACATGAAATAAGGATTCATTAAAGCTGCGCCCGGCGCTGAGCCGGGCGCAGCTTCATTGTTAGCAGGAGTGTTTCACCGTGAATCTGACTTCGATGATTCCCGAGCTGCTCTCGGCACTGCCGTTGACGCTTGGCATAATGTTTGTCGCGATGATCGTCGGGTTCTTCCTGGCGCTGATCGCCACCGTGTTCCGCGTGCGCCGCATCCCGGTCATCAGCCAGTGTGTCGATTTGTACGTCTCGTACGCGCGCAGCGTGCCGGTGGTGCTGCAGCTGTTTGTCGCTTTTTATGGCTTGCCGCTGGTGGCCGAGCAGTTTGGCTTCAGCGATTTTGTCACCGCCAATATCGCGGCGATGATTGGCCTGAGCCTGTATCACGGCGGTTATCTGTCGGAAGTGATGCGCCCGGCGTTTCTCGCCGTGGAGAACGGCCAGCATGACGCTGCCGACAGCATGGGTTACAGCTTCCGCCAGAAAATGCTGCGCATTGTCGGTCCGCAAGCGGTCCACTATGCGCTGCCGGGCTACGGCAATGCGATTATCTATCTGATTCATAACGTGGCGCTGGTGATGTACATCGGTGCGGCGGATGTGATGGCGACGGCGCATCTGATTATGGAACGCGACTACAACCAATATCAGTTCGGCACTTATCTGGTGCTGGCGGTGCTCTATTCGCTGCTGTGCGGCGTGGCCTGGTTGATTATCCGTTTCTTCGAACAACGTCACGCGAAGTACAGCTCGAAAACCGCTGCACGCGTCAAATTCACCAGCGTCTGATAAGGGAGAGAAACCATGTTTGATCTTGAGGTTTTGCTGCCGGACTTCTGGAGCATTCTCGATGCGGTGCCGGTGACGTTGCTGATGGCAGTAACGGTGTTTATCTGCTCGACGCTGCTCGGCGGGCTGTTTGCCTTTATTGAACATCGCCGTATTCCCGTGCTGCGCCAGGTGGTGATCGCGTACAAGATTGCCTTCAAAGGCGTGCCGATGGTTGTGGTGATTTTCCTCGCCTATTACGGTTTGCCGCCGGCGCTGGACTTAGTCGCCACACTAATTGGCGTGAAAGTGAATGCACACTCACTGCCGAATTGGGTGATCATCATCGTCGCCTTGAGTGCCTGCGTCGCGGCGTTTCAGGCGGAAGTGTGGAAGGGCGCACTTAACTCGTTTGATAGCGGACAATCGGATGCGGCGCTGTCGCTGGGTTACAGCGGCGGTCAGCTGTTCCGCCGCGTGATGTTCCCGCAGATTATCGTGGCGGCGATTCCCGATCTGGCCAACGCCTTTATGGTGATCATGAAAGCGCTGTCGCTGGCGTTTGCCATCGAAGTGGTGGATATCTTTGCTCAGGCGCAGCTGACGGCGGCGCTGAATTTCTATTACCTCGAAGCCTTCCTGGTGGCGGTGGTGTTCTACATGGTGATTGCGTATGTGGTGACCAAGATCGCCGACAAGATCGAGGCGAGGTTGCGGGTGCGGACGTAAAGCCAGGTCGCCATGAATGGCGACCCTACGAAACCCTGTAAGGTGCGCATTCATGCGCACCTTTTTTTATGCTCGCTATAAACTTTCATTCTGCAAGTCACTTGCAAAATGAAAGTCACTCTGCAACAGTATCCGCCATCATACCGATGTCGGATACCCAGTCATGAAAAACCAACCGCTCAACAACATGCCTTGTCCCATCGCGCGCAGCCTTGGGCGCATTGGCGATGGCTGGAGCATGCTGATCATGCGCGACGCGCTGGCCGGTTTTACCCGCTTTGATGAATTCCAGAAAAGCAGCGGCGTGGCGCCCAACATCTTGTCGCGGCGGCTGAAAGCGCTGGTGGACGATGGTTTGCTGGAGAAGGTGTGTTACAGCACCAGCCCGGCACGCTTTGAATATCACCTGACGGCTGTAGGCCGCGATTTTCGCGGCGTGATTCTGGCGCTCGCCGAATGGGGCAGCACCCATTTCTCGCCGGAAGGTCGTCAGATGCAGCTGGTGGAAACCGCCACGCAGCGTCCGGTGAAGATGCAACTGGTTGATAGCGAAAACGGACAGCCGCTGACGCTGGATAAATATCAGATGGTGCCCGGCCCGGCAGCGGAGCCGATGATGCACTATCGCCATGATTATCTGCAGAAAAAACGCGCTGGAGATAGCACCCAAAAATTTGCGCCGCCGGCGCTGCAATCATCACGCTGACGTGCAACGAGCACCTGCAGATTAAGGAGTTAAAGATGAAACGAATTGTCATTACCGGCATGGGGCTGGTATCGCCGCTGGGATGCGGCACGGAAGCGGTTTGGCAGGCGCTGCTGGCGGGAAAATCGGGCATCAGCGCCTTGCCAGCGGAAATGGTGCAAGACATCGCCTGCAAAGTGGCGGGACAGGTGCCGACGCTGGAGCAGGATGCGCTGCACGGTTTCAATCCCGACGGCATTATTGCCGCCAAAGATCGTAAGAAGATGGATCGCTTTATTGAGTTCGCGCTGGTGGCCGCGCATGAAGCGCTGACGCAAGCTAACTGGTTCCCACAGGACAACGTGCAACAGCAGCGCACCGCCACGGTAATCGCCACCGGCATCGGCGGGTTTAACGAGATCGCTAACGCGGTAGAAACCACCGCCGTGCGTGGGCCGCGCCGTCTGTCGCCGTTTACCATTCCTTCGTTCCTCGCCAATCTGGCGGCCGGACACGTTTCGATTGCGCACGGTTTTCGTGGGCCGATTGGCGCGCCGGTGACGGCTTGCGCGGCGGGTGCGCAGGCGATTGGTGATGCGGCACGAATGATTCGCAGCGGCGAAGCGGATATCGCGCTGTGCGGCGGCACTGAAGCGGCGATCCATCGCGTGAGCCTGGCCGGATTTGCGGCGGCGAAAGCAATGTCGGGCGGCTTTAACGATCGTCCCGAGCAGGCTTCGCGTCCGTTCGATCGCGACCGCGACGGCTTTGTAATGGGCGAGGGCGCGGGATTGCTGGTGATTGAATCGCTGGAACATGCGCAGGCGCGCGGCGCGACACCGCTGGCGGAGCTGGTGGGCTACGGCACCAGCGCGGATGCTTACCATCTCACCGCCGGTCCGGAAAATGGTGAGGGCGCGCGTCGGGCGATGGAAACCGCGCTGGCGCAGGCGGGTATTACCGCGCGCGAGGTGCAGCATATCAATGCGCATGCCACGTCGACGCCGGTTGGCGACAAGGGCGAGTTGGCCGCAATTAGCGCGCTGTTCGCTGGCAGCAAGGTGGCGATTACCTCCACCAAATCGGCCACCGGACATTTGCTTGGTGCGGCGGGCGGCGTGGAAGCGATCTTCTCGATTCTGGCGCTGCGCAATCAGGTTGCACCGCCGACGCTCAATCTGCAGCATCCGGATGAAGCGGCTGCTGGCCTGAATTTGGTGGCGCTGAAACCACAGCCGACGGCGATGACCTATGCGCTTTCCAACGGTTTTGGCTTTGGCGGCGTGAATGCCAGTCTGTTGTTTAAAGCCTGGCAATAGGTTTCCTATAATGGACCGACGATAGCGCGCAGGAATCGCCCCTTTGAGCACTGAAAATGAAACCCAGCAGCTGGCGGAAGAGCTCCGTAAGATGGTCAGTCATTTGGTACGTAACGTCCGCGTCAGCACCGCGACCGTGCGCACCTCGCAATATGAAACCTTAGATCTGCTCGACAGCCATGACGCGCTTTCTATCGCCGATCTCGCGAGGCTGCGCGGCGTGAAGCATCAAAGCATGCGATTAGTGATTAACGAACTCGAGGCGCAAGATTTGGTGCTGAGACAAAAAAGCGCGCAGGACGCGCGGGCGCAGGTGATTGTGCTGAGCGATCAGGCGCGCGCTGCGTTGGCGGCCGCACGTCAACAGCGTGCCGACTGGCTTGCGGCGCGCATCAATCAAACACTCGACCAGCAGGATCGCGACGATCTGCAAAAAGGGCTGGCTGCGTTACGCAAACTGCTTTAACTGCGTCATCACCGCCGCCAGCGTGTTCATGCCCCAATGTTCCGCGTATTTTCCCTCTTCAATTCGCACCATATCGATCACCGCGATCGTTACAGGTAAACCGGTGGGCGCGATGCCCATCAGCGATCCGCTGTGAACGCCGGTTATTGTTTTGCGCGTGGTGACCCAATCGCGCTCGGCGATTTGATCTTCAATGTGCACCTGAAGATGGGAGAAAGCAGGGCGCAGGATCTGATCGAAGGTGTACCAAAGACTTTCGCGATCGCTGGGCGCGCCGGCTGGCGCTGAGCGGTTAATGAAGTTTTCGCCGACGAGTTGATCGAAAGCCTGGCGATCGCCTTCGGCAATCACCTGCTGATTGAATCGACGCACAACGGCTTTGTTATGTTCTGACATGGTGAGTCCCCGCTGAATATGTACAGTTTAACTGTATATATTTAACGGCAAGTGGGAAGGGGGAGTTTGATAGCTTGTGCGGTGAAGGCTGCTGCGCGTTGATGCCCTCACCCCGGCCCTCTCCCACGGGGAGAGGGAGCAAAAAATCCCCTCTCCCGCTTGCGGGAGAGGGCTAGGGTGAGGGACAAAGCGCACTCAACTCAGCGCTTACTCAGCGCTTCCCACAATCCCAGCAGATAGGTGGTGCCCAGCGCGCGGTCGTACAAACCGTAGCCCGGACGACCGGTTTCACCCCAGATAAAGCGACCGTGATCCGAGCGGATGTAACCATCGAAGCCGTTGTCATGCATCGACTGCAGCACTTTATACATATCCAGCGAACCGTATTCCGTTGGGTGCGCGCACTCGTAAAAATCTTTGTCCTGAATAATATTGATGTTACGTACATGGGCAAACGGAATGCGTTTGCGGCGCGAGAATTCAGCCAGAATAGCGTACACATCATTACTCGGATCTTCGGCAATCGATCCGGTACACAGCGTGATGCCGTTGGCCTCAGAATCGACCACATTACAGATCCAGTCGAGATCGTCGCGGTTCTTCACCACGCGCGGCAGGCCGAAGATCGAATACGGTGGATCGTCCGGGTGGATCGCCATCTTCACGCCCACTTCTTCACATACCGGGATCACCGCTTTCAGGAAGTAAGCGAGGTTTTCGCGCAGTTTCGCGTCATCCACATCTTTATATTGGGCAAACAGATCCTGCACTTTTGCCAGACGTTCCGGTTCCCAGCCCGGCAGGGCGAAACCATTGGAGTTGCCGAGCACTTCCTGCACCACTTCGTCGAGGCTCTTATCGATGCCTTTCTTCTCGAACGCCATGGTGAGCGAGCCATCCGGCAGCACGTAGTTCATGTCGGTCTTCATCCAGTCGAACACCGGCATGAAGTTGTAGCAAATCACCTTCACGCCAACCTCGGCCAGGTTGCGGATGCTCTGCTTATAATTTTCGATATATCGATCGCGGCTCGGCAAACCGATTTTGATGTCGTCGTGAATGTTAACGCTTTCGATCACTTCCACGGTGAGCCCGGCGGCGTGCACCTGCTCAACCAGCGCGTTAATTTTCTCTTTTGGCCAGGTTTCACCCACCGGCACGTCATACAGCGCGCCCACTACGCCGCGCACGCCCGGCACCTGACGAATATATTCCAGCGAAACCTTATCTTCTTTCGGACCAAACCAACGCATTGTCAGTTGCATACTGTCATCCACCGTTATCGTATCTGTGATAACTGGTAAACTACCATTCTAGTAAACATCATAACAGTGTGATGCGGCGAATAAGCCTTGATCCGCGTCACAGAACACAATTTAAGCATTATGGTTCAGCACAATTCCGCTGAAATGCTCTTTGTATTTAAATAATTCAAGATCGGATCGCAGACCCAATTTGCGCAAGGCTGTCTGTTTTTGCCCACTAATGGTTTTACGACTGCGTGCATATTTGCCGGCGATTTGCGTGATGCTTAATCCATCCAGATAACAGCGAATCACTTCGATCTCGCGAGGGCTCAATTCACGCAGTAACAGCGTAATGTCATCGCCCATCTCTCGTGGCAGCAGATAATCGTGCATCTCTTTGTCGCTTTCCTTGAATTTGTCCATCTCCAGCAGCATGTCTGCCGTGAGGAAAAGTTTGTTGCGGCACACCTGATGTAGCGCTTTGATCAACACTTCCTGATCTTCGCTTTTACCAACAAAACCCTGCACACCGGCTTTCAACAACAGCTGCACAATCGCCGGTTTTTCGACAGCGGAAGAGATGAGGATTTTAAGTTGCGGATAGCGCATTCGCAGCTGTTTCACCATCTGTAAGCCATCCAGTTCATCATCGCCGAGGATGTAATCCAGCACTAACACATCCACAGCATTGCGCTGCAGGAAAGTCATCAACTGTTGGCGCTGCGCGAAAGCGCCGACCAACGCCAACTCGGGCTCTTGCGCTAATCGATACTGAATCGCTTTACCAATCAGCGGGTGATCATCTAATACGGCAACTTGCCAAATGGCGCTATCTTTCATGGGTTCACCTCATTAATGGGGGGTATTTTCGAGTGCGTTCTGGAACAGTTTTTCCAATTCAGCGACAGCAGCGATCACGCCTGGCAATTGTTGCGCTAAGCATGCACCATCTTGTTGCTCTGCAGCTTGCTCCGCCGCAAGGCAACTGCGTTGTAATGCCTCGGCGCGCAGCAATTTTGCGCTGCCCAGCAGTTGATGTGCCGCATGGCGCGCGCTGGCGAAATTCGTCTCCGCTACAGCCTGCTGCAACTGAGCCAGATCGCGTGCATTTTGCTGTCGGGCTGTTGTCACCAGATCGCACCAGGCTTGCGGATCATTGGCGGCCAGGTTTTCCAGCGTGAGTAAGGTGTCAGAACGTATCTGGTTGGTCGGCGCACCGGTTAACACTTTAAGCAGCTGCGTGCGCTCCAGCGGTTTAAACAGACAACCATCCATACCTGCTTGTGTGGCAAGCTGCGCGACACGCTCTTCCGCCATCGCCGTCAGGCCATAAATCGGTACTGCGCGGCGATTGAGTAATTTCTCTTCGATGCGAAGCTGACGGGTAAATTCGAAGCCATCCATGCCGGGCATATTGCAATCGGTAATGACACGATCAATCTCGTGTTCTCGCCACAGCGTCAGCGCCGTTTCACCACCATCAGCCACCAGAACGTGGTGTCCGGCATAGCGCAATTGCTGTGCAAGCAACAGACGATTGGTGGCGTTATCGTCAACAATTAACATGCGTAACGAAATCTGTGCCAGCTCCTCCAGCGGCGGATGCTGGCTTTCGGTCTCCAGCACAGCGGCAGGTTGGGCAGTGAAGCGCAGCATAAATACGCTGCCGGCATCGGGCTCGCTCTCAACATGTAGTTCGGTTCCCAGCATCACCGCCAGGCGGCGACAAATATTGAGACCTAGGCCGGTGCCGCTAACGCGATTAGTACTTTGTTCAACCTGAATAAAGGGGTCGAAAATGGCTTTCTGCTGTTCAGGCGTCAGGCCAATGCCGCTGTCACACACTTCCAATACGTATTCGGGCTTGCTGGGATCGGCCTGATACAACGCCACCTCGACTTCACCCTGAGCGGTGAACTTGATGGCGTTACTCACTAAATTGGCGAGAATTTGCTTTAACGCCACCTGATCAAACAGCACGCAGTCCTGATCAATTTCCAGCATCACATTGAGCGATAGCCCTTTGTTATGTGCTACCTGACGGAACAGTGCTTCGGTATCGTGCACCACGTCACTCAGCGACATCGGCATATGGCGAATGCTGAAATGGCCGGATTCGATTTTTGCCAGGTCGAGAATATCGCCTACCAGCGAGAGCAGCGAACGTGAGGATTCCCACGCCAGATCGATATTCTTCTGCCGCTGGGATTCGTCGCTCTGGCCTAAATGTTCGATTTCAAGCAGGCCAATCAGCGCCGCCAGCGGCGTGCGGATTTCATGGCTCATATGCGAAAGGAAAGTACTTTTGGCCTCGCTTGAGCGCAGCGCCGCGCGCTTGGCTTTACGCACATCCTCCAGCAGCGTTTCGATATAATGCAGCTGGCTGCTCATTTCGCGCTCATGTTGACGCTGCTTCGATAGTGACGACTTCAGTAAATGATTACGCCATAAGAAGAACAACAGGCATATGCCAGCCACGCCGATAATGCGTAGCACGTAACTGCGATAGCTTTGCCATGACGTGACGGTGGCGGGCGGCGTGTATTTGATCCAGCGCTCCATCAGCGACTGCATGGTCGGCTGCGGAATATCGGATAGCGCTTTGTTAAGGATCGAAATCAGATGCGGATCCGCAGCGTTGGCCGCCATTGCCAGGCGAAACATCGGTAAGGAAGGCACAAAGGCCACTTTAAAGCGGTCATTAAAGTGGTTATTGAGCAAATACTGTGCCGATTCATACGGCACGATGAAACCATCAACCTGCTTGTCCTGCAGTTGGCCAAGCGCATCGATTGAAACGGCGTTTTCTTTGAAATCAATCTCAGGCCAGCGACGGCGTAAGTCGAAGCGATAATAAGAGCGCTCATAGATTCCAATCCGCTTACCTGCCATCTCATTGAAATTACGCCAGGTACTGTCGTTGCGCGTCATCACAACCCAGGGAGAGTAGATGTAAGAGCGGGTGTAAACAATATGTTCACTCTGCTTTGAGGCGGCGTCGCTCACCACGATCAGCGAATCGCGTTGATTGACCAGGGCATCACGCATAGTGCTTAAACCTTGCATCGGTTGATAGTGAAAACGGATTCCTGTGCGTTGCGAAATCAATTTCAACAGATCCACGCTCAGTCCAGCAATGCGTTGCTTACCATCCAGAAAAGTAAAAGGCATATGGGTAGGATCGTAATTCACCGTGATATCGCGGTGCTGCTCCAGCCAGTTGGCTTCCGCTTCAGTAAGATCCAGCGGATGGTTTTTCACCACCGACTGATAATCCAGCCCCCACGCTTCGGCGATCTGTACGGCGTTGCGCAGAGGAATGTTTTTGAGGATTTCATTGATGGCATCAATGAGCGATGAGTTATCGGCGCGGGTGGCAAAGCGTGCATCGACATCATTAATGTAAGGCGTACTGTGCCCTTCAATGATGTTCTGCAAGCCGCGCTGTGACAGATAGCGTTGCGTGGCGGAGTTACTCCAGAACACGGTGTTTTCGTTAAATGCGGTATCCGTATACGCCCAAAGCGGCGGTGAGGCAGGCTCCAGGATCGCTTTGGGATAGCGTTTATGCAGCAACGCCTTGAGTTCGTCGTCACCGTAGTACATCAGGCGATAGTGACTGTCGTTTAACTGACGATCAAATTTTGCCTGGCGACGGCTGATTAATACGCTCTGCGCCAGCGAATAGGGCGTACTCAGCGCCAGTTTGCTCTCGTGATTGGCGGCCTGCGGATAGTAAGGAATTAAATCTACTTGTTTGTTACTGAGTGCGTTAACCAGTTCAATACGGGTCTTATAACGCTTTACTTCCACGGGGCGATTCAGCGTTTTCGCGATGATAGCCAGATAATCGGCGGATAAACCTTCAAAGGTATTTTCTTCAAATTCAACCGAGTAGGGGGGTAACGTGTGGCTCCACACGCCAACGCGCAGCACTGGATGGCGTTGTAGCCAGCGATGGCTTTCAGCATCCAAAGTCACTTCGGGGGAAACCAGTCCATAACGCGGCGTGAATTTTAGAGTGGTGGCACTCCATGCCGACAGGCAAAACCCCAACAGAAACATCATGCTTAGAATGCGTTTGCCCACGAGTTGATTCTCAGTTTTCATTGTTGCAGTCAGGCACTGCCGTGCGGCGGTGCGGCCTTCTGGCGGTGCTTTGATGCGCCAGTTGACTCCTCACAGCGGCACGAAACTAAACAGTTATTAAATGGTATTTAGGAAAATTCTTACGTCTGTAGGCGGGGGCTTAGTTAAGGCTGGCACTTAAGTAAGTTTAGTCAGCTGTTTTCACTGGAAACTTTCGACGTAACTCCTGAAATTTCTCCAATTTACCGCTGCTAATCGGCTTTTCATTTGTTTTATTTACAGAAATTTCCCGGCAGGCAAAATAGCGCTTATTTCCTCTCCTTCAGCCGACCATGTCAGAAGAAGCGCTGCGTCAGCAGATTCAGAACCTGAAAAAGCATAATGCGCGATTAAAGCGTATAGCGCATGACGCGCGTAATAAGCTGAGTGCAGCGCTGGATGGAACCGGTTTATGTTTGTGGCAATTGCATATTCCCAGCGGCAAACTGGTGATTTTTAACCGTCGCTGGGGCGCGATGCTGGGTTTCCAGCCGAAAGAGACCAAAGCCCAGTTCGATGTATGGCGCGATCGCTTGCATCCGGATGACGCAGACGAAGTGCTGAAAGCCTTTTACGATCACATCGAAGGGCGCGCGCCTTACTACGAAGCGCTGCACCGTATGCTGGGCAAGGACGACAGCATCAAATGGGTGTTGGATCGCGGACGCGTCACCGAATGGGACGAAGCGGGCAATCCGATCAAAGTCACTGGCACGCACATCGACATGACCAAAGAGAAGCAGTATGAAGCGCAGCTCTCATCGCTGGCGCATCACGATCCGCTTACCGGACTGACCAACCGCCATGCGCTGCACACGCAGTACAGCAAGATGAAAGCGCTGGGGCCGCTATGCGTGGCGTTTATCGATCTCGATAACTTCAAACACGTCAACGACACGCTGGGACATCGCAGCGGGGATGAGGTATTGATTCAGCTGAGTCAGCGCATCACCGATGTGCTGCCGCCAAACGTGGTGATTGGTCGTTTGGGCGGCGATGAGTTTGTACTGCTGATGCCGTTCCTGATCGACTACCCGAAAGTACGCATTCTGCTGCAGGCGGTGCTGGATGCCGCGCTAACACCGTTTGATATTGATAACGGTCACGCACAGATTGGCGCATCGATGGGCATTGCTCAGGTGCAGGAACGCGACAGCTTCGATGAAGCGCTGATGCGGGCGGATGAGGCGATGTATCAGATCAAGAAGAACGGTAAGCAGGGATTTGGGTTGGCGGGGTAGCTTTGCCCTCACCCTAACCCTCTCCCGCAGGCGGGAGAGGGAATAGATCCGAGCTTACATGTGGCAGCGTTTCCCTCTCCTCAGGCCGATAGAGCTTACATATGGCAGCGTTTCCCTCTCCCTGTGGGAGAGGGCCAGGGTGAGGGCATCAAACCGCACCATCCTTAATCCGCCAGCAAATGCCCATACATGGTCATCAATCTGCGCGTCACGCCGTTGGTCCAGCCGAAGCCGTCCTGCAGCGGATATTCACCACCGCCACCCGGACGGGCGCGATCGCCGCTGATGTCATACTTCTCCACCAACTTATGATGCAGTGAGTAGAAATTGTTCACCGTATTCAGCCAGTTAACGGCAATTTCTGTCGCCAGCGTCTCTTCACCGTAGTGATTCAAACCGACAACCGCCATCCATTGTAGCGGCGCCCAGGCATTGGGTTTATCCCACTGTTCACCGCTTTCCACCATCGAGGTCAGCAAACCGCCTTGCGTCAACAGCAGATGACGTAGCGCAACGGCCTGCAAGTGCGCCTGCTCGGGTGAGGCGAGACCAAGGAACAGCGGAACCACTGCTGCGGCGGTAAAGGCCCCAAAGCGCTCGCGGCGCCAGTCGTAATCGCGGTAAACACCGGCGGTGTTATCCCACAGATAGCGGTGAATCGCCTGCTTACGCGCATCGGCTTTTTTCTGCCACGCCAGCGCCGTCAATTCTTCGCCTTTGGCATGGGACAAAGTCGAAATCATCAGCTCCAGCTTGTAGAGGAAAGCGTTAAGATCGATGGGAATAAATTGTGTGGTGCGGATACTCGCCAGACGCTGCGGATCGCGCAGCCAGCGGGAAGAGTAATCCCAACCGGATGCGGCACCGGCACGCAGATCGCGGTAAACCTCATTCGCCGGACGACCGGATTTCTTCGCGGTTTCAATATCTTCCAGCCACGACTCATCGCGCGGCGTGTCGCGATCGTCCCAGTAACGGTTGAGCAGCGAACCATCAGGCATGCGCACCACGTGGCGATAGGCCTGATGCGGCATCAACTCACCCGCGCCATCCATCCAGAACTGGTACTCTTTCATCAACTGATCGAGATAGCGTTTCGCACCGCGAATGCCATCCTCTTCAAACAGTTCGACCATCAGCGCAAATACCGGCGGCTGCGAGCGGCTGAGATAGTAAGTCCGGTTGCCGTTGGGCACGTGACCGTAGTTATCAATCAGCCAGGCGAAGTTATCCGCCATGTGACGCAGCAGGTCGTCGCGGCCCGCATCGGCCAGACCGAGCATGCTGAAGTAGGAGTCCCAGTAATAGGTTTCTCCAAATCGGCCGCCGGGTACCACATACGGTTTCGGCAACGGCAGCAGCGATGAATGCGCTAAATGTTGCTGCGGCATTTTGGTTAACACCGGCCACAGATCGTCAATATGTTCGGTTAAGGTTTTATCCGGATTGGAAACATAAAAACTCTCATTCACCTGAGGTGAATAAAAATGTTCATGCACGAATGCTTCCAGATCAAAATCCGCTGCGCGTTTACGACGACGAAAACGAATTAAAATATCCAGCGGATCGAATTTTGGTGCGCAGTCCGGGAACGTTTTGCTGTCGGCAAATATGTGCGATGTTTGCACCTGCTCAAACAGTTCCATGTAGCGATCGGCAGGCGTCAGCGCATCCGGCGCGGGCAGACCTTCAATCAGCTCGGGTTCCGGCTCCGAATCCTGCATACCTTCGCGAACGAACTCATGAGGATTATATTGATACTCCAGTTCAGCATCAGCGCGTCGATCCTCGAAAGCGTTATATTGCTGTTGGTTAGTATTAATAGCAGCCTCCTGGTAAATTCTTGAATGCGTAAAGAACAAATTATAGAGCTCTGACCGGGCGAAACAACAATGCGATTTATCTATGAACGTAATAAATCATGTCGATGGATCCGGTGTTTTTACGATTTTTCAGCGATTACAACGGACTATATTTCAGGAAATGAAAGCGGCGTTTAAGATGGATGTTTAAATAGGTACGCAGAATTATCTGTATTTAAGAAAATCGCTAAAATTTGCGCGAAAAAGCGCGGGATGGCTTGATCAATTGATGGCATACGCAGCGGGGACGGAGCTGTATTTCCCCTCACCCTAACCCTCTCCCGCAGGTGGGAGAGGGAACCGATCGAGCTTTATCTCCCTCTCCCCGTGGGAGAGGGCCGGGGTGAGGGCATCAGGCCGCACCTTACTTCTGCAACGCCGCCTTAATCACTTCCGCATACGGCGTGGTTGGGCGACCAATCAGTTTACTCAGCGTATGGCTATCATCAAACAATCCACCTTTTTCAGCACCGGCATCTGAATCTGCCAGCATCTCGGACAAGCCATCTGGCAAACCGGCACCTTTCAGCGCGGCAGCAAATTCGGTCTGCGGCAGGTTGATGTAATCCACTTGCTCGCCCGACTGTTTGGCAATCTCGGCGCTGAACTGCGCCAGCGTGTAGCTGTCATCGCCAGCCAGTTCATACACTTTGCCAGCCTGATCGTCACGGCTGATCACTTCGGCTGCCGCCGCCGCATAGTCAGCGCGCGCCGCCGAAGCAATACGACCTTCACCGACCGCACCAATAAAGGCATGATGCGCCAGCGCTGGCGCAATACTCGCCGCGTAGTTTTCGGTGTACCAGCCGTTACGCAGCAGCGCGAACGGAATGCCGGAAGCTTTCAGCAGCGCTTCAGTCGCACGATGCTCAACGCCTAATCCCAACGGCGATGTATCGGCATGCAGCAAGCTGGTGTAAGCGATAAAGCCGACGCCGGCGGCTTTTGCCGCCTCGATCACCGCCTTATGCTGCGCTTCACGCTGGCCGACTTCACTGGAAGAGATCAGCAGCAACTTATCGACGCCAGCAAAGGCGCTGTGCAGCGTTTCCGGTTTGCCGTAATCCGCCGCACGCAGCGTCACGCCCAATGCTTGCAGATCGGCTGCTTTCTCCGGCGAACGCACCGCTGCAATGATTTCGCTAGCCGGCACTTTTTTCAGTAACGCGTCAATCACCAAACGGCCCAGTTGGCCGGTGGCACCTGTAATCGCAATCATGTTGTTCTCCTTTTGAACTGGTATGAAAACAGCCTAAGCGATAAACTAACTTTTAGTAAGTACTTACTGATTTGTTAGTTTGAGGTGGATAAGTTAAATGTCTGAAAAGCTGAGTGAAAAATTTACGCGCGGTGAGTTGCTTAACGTGAACTGCCCGTCGCGCGAAGTGCTAAAACGCATTACCAGCCGCTGGAGCGTACTGATTTTGCTGGCGCTGCGCGAAGAAACCCTGCGCTTTAGCGAGCTGCGTCGCAAAATTGGCGGTGTTAGCGAACGCATGCTGGCGCAGACGCTGCGCTATATGGAAGAGGATGGTTTTGTTGAGCGCATCGCCTATGAAGTGGTTCCGCCGCACGTCGAGTATCGTTTGACGTCGTTAGGCCGCGAGGTGGAAGGGCAGGTGACCGGGCTGGCAGATTGGCTGGAAAGCAATGTACATCGGATATTGAAGGCGGATTGAGAAGGTCGCCATGAATGGCGACCCTTATATCTCGATCATTCTCCTCCGGGTGCTAT